>JAJYBO010000262.1 GCA_021778975.1 Deltaproteobacteria bacterium | reverse complement strand
CATCACGATCGCCATGGAAAGTGACGATACCGTATTTATCGCCGGAGAAGGCGTCGGAACCTCTATCCACCAGGATCCCAACATGCCGACTTGCGGTCTTCTGGAAAAATTTGGTTCCCGGCGGGTCAAGGACACCCCGGTCAGCGAAGCGGCCATTGCCGGGCTTGCCGTCGGATCGTCCTGTATGGGCCTGCGACCGATTGTGGAAATCATGTTTTTTCCGTTCATCACGTTAGCCAGCGACATGCTGATCAACCATGCCGGAAAACTCCGCTATATGAGCGGTGGAAAATCCAGTTTTCCACTGACCGTACGGGTGAAAGCCGGATCCGGCTTCGGGGCGGGTTGCCAGCATTCTCACAACCTCGAAGCCTGGATCGCGCACTGTCCTGGCCTGAAAATCGTCTGGCCGTCCACACCGGAAGACGCCAAAGGGCTGCTGCTCAGCGCCATATTCGATCCGGATCCGGTCATCGTCGTGGAAGATATGATGCTCTACCGGATGCCTGGTGAAACATCGGCCGGTGATATCCGCGTCCCTCTCGGCAAAGCCCGCATGGTCTCACCGGGGACAGACTGCACCATCGTGTCCTACGGAGCCGCCCTGCACACCGTGATGAAGGCGCTTGCTTCCTTGAGCGAACAGGGAATTTCCTGCGAGGTGATTGATTTACGCTCTCTGGTACCGCTGGACAAGGCGTGCATTCTCGATTCTGTCTGCAAAACCGGGCGGCTGGTCGTGGTGCATGAGGCCGTTCGTTTCTGCGGCTTTGGTGCGGAAATTGCCGCTACGGTCGCCGATGAGGCGTTTGGTTCTCTGAAAGGCCCGATCAAACGCGTCGGGGCGCCCAAAATTCCGACGCCCGTCGCTCCCACGCATGAAAAACTGTTCAAGCCCGGCCCTGAAGATGTCATTCAGGCGGTTCGGGAGGCAATGGGTAAATAAGGCTTTTGGGGTAAAATGAAATCCGGCTATTGGCCGGTATTATCTTAACCAGTTGTTTTTTTAACCAAAAAATCGAGGACCATATATGGATTTCAAATGGCACATCGAAACGGCCTGGAAGCTTACATTTTCCAACATCGTCCCCCTCATTTTGATGACGCTGGTCATGACGCTGGTCAGCGGATTTTCACTGGGGATTCTGGGCCCCATAACACTGGCGGGGTATATTCAATCCGTGATTTCAATGCTTCGGGAGGGGCGGGAACCCAAAATTCAGGATATCTTCTCTCAGATGCACCTTTTCTTCCCGCTGTTCGGATTTGTCGTTCTCATGTTCATTGCGATGCTGGTTGCTTTCACCATGCTGTTTTTGCCAGGTTTTCTGATTGTTGTCGCCGTGACGTTTTGCTGTCTTTATATGTTGCCGTTGATGACGGATAAAGGGTTGAGTGTTGTGGACGCCGTAAAGGAAAGCTACCGGATGGCCGTAAAAGAGCAGATTCTGGATCATGTCATCGTCGTGGTGCTGTATATGGGCGTTATCGCGCTGGGGGGTTCTGTCTTTATCGGATTTCTCATTACCGTTCCACTGGCGAACGTTTTTCTGGCGTCCGTTTACAATGAAAAGACAGGTGCGGCGCCGCAGACACGCCCTTTGAACTGAACCAGCGCCGATAGGGTTCATATCGAATCAATTTCGTATTATTTTAAGGATATTGTGTTTTCAATGGAGCGCCAAAGAACAGGTGTTGCAACTATTGAGCATGACAAAAGGAGAGTGTGGAATGTCAAAGAAAATTCTGGTGATAGACGATGATCCCATTATCGTGAAATACCTTGTGACATTGTTTGCAGATAACGGCTATGAGACTTGCAGTGCATCGGATGGCGCGGTGGCGCTGGATATTGTAAAAGCAGAAAATCCCGACCTTATCACCCTGGATCTGGAAATGCCTCAGGAATGGGGGCCGCGATTTTATCGCAAACTCGCCAAAGACGAGACGTTGAAAAAAATACCGGTTATCGTCATCAGCGGGCTTTCCGGTCAGCATGCCATCAAAGACGCCGTAGCATTTATCAAAAAACCGTTTGACCCCGATAAGCTACTGGGAATTGTAAAAAAGAGCATTGGGTGAACGGGTGGATGGTTCCATAAAGGGCGCTTGCTACTGGAGCGCTCTGACCGGACTTTTTTCGAAGCCGTCAAAATGGGGTTATGGCAAAAATGCCCACCAGATATACAACCAGAGCGCTGTAATCGCCAAAAAACAAAGCGCATATGAAACCCAGTCTAAAGGCGGCTTCGCCATGCCGGTTTTAGGATTTATCCTGCCCACGCGTCTTTTGCATACATAACAAACCTGGTCATCCAATGCCAGATAGTTGTAGCAGTAGGGACATTTTTTTGTCTGAAACACAGTCACCCCCAAAGATGATCAGGTCTTTGATACTGTTATGTGTGAAAAAACTGTTTTTAACCCTCTCCTCAGCTTTCTCGCGACGGAGGAATGCGTTAGGTGATTTCCAACATAGAATATACCATTCGGAGAAGAACACCCCCTGCCCCCCCCCTCAAGGGGGGAATATAAATCCTATATTTCAGCGCGGGGTGTTCTTTGTTGGAAATCAGTGTGGCGGCATACCTTATCCCGCATAACCGCTTTCGACGACGATATTGCTGTTTTTTCGAAGTGTTGCAATCAGATTTTCAAATAACCCCCGCTGTTTCTGTGATATCAGCGAAGATAAAATCTGATCTTTTTCCGCCGCGAATCCTGCCATGTCAGCGGCTTTTCTCGCTTTGAATTCTACGACATAATACCCCTTCTGACCTTTGATAGGAGCGTCCGGGTGCTTCTTGTCGCTGGACAAACCAAACGCCGCTGCGGACAGATCGCGTTCGTAGCCAATATTGGGAATGCGGTCGCTGCGTTTAAAAAAACCGGTTTCGCCTGTTTGAACATTTTTCCCCGCGCTGCCGTCTATAATGGGCTTGCCGCTTTTGTTGTGATCGGCCAAAAACTGTCTGGCGTCATTCAACGCCTGGGCATCCTGTTTCTGATGGGTAACGTCCGCCCGAACACGGTCCGCCACAGCGGTGAATTCCGGTATGGTCTCAGGAATGGCTTCCATCACTTGAAGGATGTAGTAGGTGTCTCCGGAATCAATGATGTCGCTGATGCCGTTGGCGGACAGACCGAATGCCGCGGCCGTGAATTTGGCAGGGTCTTTCATGCCGGCGGGGCCGCTGCGCCCGAAAGGTTCGGTGGTCTTGACCGGCAGTTTGAGAGATTCGGCGGTTTTGGGCAGTGAATAAGATTTCTGGATGGCGTCATATGCCGCGGTGGCGGCTTCGTATGCCAGGTTTTTGGCCCGCTCATCCGTCAGTTTTTTGATAATTTGGGGTTTGGCCTGATCGAGTGTCAGGGTAACGGCTTCGTTGACCTTTTCCACCTTGATGATATGCCACCCGAACTGGGTTTTGACGGGGTCGCTGATCTGGCCGGGAGACATGGAAAAGGCTTTTTCGGCAAACGGCTCCACCATCTCGTTGCGTTTGAATGTTCCCAAATGACCGCCATTGGTTTTGGCGGAAGGATCATCCGAATACTGCTTTGCAAGTTCGGTAAAATCTTTGCCTTCCCTGGCCAGTTTCATGACCATCAGCGCCTTTTCTTTGGCTTTTTCAACAACTTCGGGGCTGGCGTTTTGATCCGCTTTAATCAGGATATGGCTGGCTTCGACGGTTTTGGGGGTGTCGAATACGCCGGGATTGGCTTCGAAATAGTTTTTGACATCCGCATCGGATACGGTGACTTTTGAAACGAAGTCGGCCGTGGGGAACTGCAAGTAATCAACCTTGCGTTTGGCTTCGGTTTTATATGCTTCTTTATGGCTGTCATAATAGGCTTTGACCTCCGCGTCGGA
>JAJYBO010000036.1 GCA_021778975.1 Deltaproteobacteria bacterium | reverse complement strand
GCCCGCGTCCGGCGGCGGCGAAATGGCGTCATTCAATAGTTGCAACGCGGCCTCCATGTATCCGGGGGAAACAGGAATATGAGTGAATTCACATGAGAGCGAGACCGGCCGCGGATCCAAAACCGTAATCCGGGCGCCGCCGCGCTGAGCCTGCCGCAGCGCCAGCGCCAGCATGGGAGCTTCGGCAATAGGATCGGCGGCGATGACCAGCACATGATCCGCGCTTTCGATATCGGGCAGGGAGACGGCGATATCGGGTGTCAGACGCTGCGCCGCCGTCATCACCGCGTCGCGCCGCGCCGTGTCCTGAAAGCAGGAAGGCGCGCGCCACCCATGGGCGGACGCCAGAAATTTCAGGGCCATCAGCGTTTCCATGCCGGCGCGGGACGAGGCAATGGCGCCGACGGCCCGGGATCCCGAGGCCTGTGATATTGCGGCAAGACGCATCGCGGCGGTTTGCAGGGCGTCTTCATAATCGGCCGGTTCCGAGGCGACGCGCGCATGGCGCGGCCGGTCCGGATGATTGGCGAACCCGAATCCGAAACGGCCGCGGTCACAGATGAAATAGCCGTTGACCGCCGGATTGTGACAGGCTTCAACCCGTATCAGCTCCCGGTACCGGGCGCTGACCACGACGGCGCATCCCAGCGAACAGTGAATGCACAGCGACGGGCTGCGCTGAAAATCCCAGCGGCGGCCTTTGAAACGGGCGGGCCTGTCGGTCAGAACGCCGGTGGGGCAGAGATCAATGAGGTTTCCCGAAAACGGATTCTCCAGCGGGCCGTCCGCATATCTTCCGAAGTAGGTCCGGCCGGCGCTCCCCAGCGCGCCGAAGTCGCGGTAGCCGCAAAAATCCTGATAAAATCGCCGGCACCGGTAGCAGTGGATGCAGCGGTTCATTTCGTGGCGAATAAGTTCTCCCAGATACTGATCCCGGTGGGTGCGCTTTTTACCGATGTGCCGGCGCATCACATGTCCGCTCGATGCGGTTTCATCCTGGAGCAGGCAGTGTCCGCCCTCATCGCAGACCGGACAGTCATGCGGATGATTGTGCATCAGCAGCTCGATGATGAAGCGCCGGAAATCGACGGCATCATCATCGGTGGTGGAAACCACCATGCCGTCCCGGGCTTCCACCATGCAGCTCATTTGCAGCCCGCGCACCGGACCGTCCAGAAATTTCACGGCGCACATCCGGCAGGCGCCGGCAGATCCCAGCGCCGGGTGATAGCAAAAGCGCGGGATCATGATTCCCGTCTGCTCCGCCGCGGCGATCACCTTTACGCCGGGTTTCACTTCAATGTTGCGGCCATCAATCGTCAGTTTCGGCATGGCTGTCCTTTTGGCGTGGATGGATTCATGAAAACGGGCACCGGTGCTGCCGGATGTGCGCCTGCACTTCGTCTTCGAAATAGGTCAGCAGGCTTTCCACCGGCGATGCGGCTCCCGGCGCCAGGGCGCAGTAGGCATTCCACACATAGCGGCTCATCTGACGCAGCAGCGGGATGTCCGCCGGTTTGCCGTCTCCGGCTTCGATGCGCGCCAGAATGTCCCGCATGTAGGGCAGTCCTTCGCGGCAGGGCGTACACCAGCCGCAGGATTCGCGGGCGAAAAATTCCATCATGTTGAGGGTGGCGCCCACCAGGCAGGTCTTTTCATCGAAGACGATGACAGAGCCGGTTCCCAGACGGTGCCCGGCTTTTTTCATGGAATCGAAATCCATTTCGATATCGTAAAGCGATTTTGGCAGAAAACGGGTGGATGCGCCGCCCGGAAGGCAGGTCTTGAATGTGCATCCCGGCGTCATGCCGCCGGCGTGGATGTCAATGATGTCGCTCAGACGGGTTCCCATGGGAAGTTCAAAACATCCCGGGTGTTGAACCCGGCCGCTCACGCAATACAGCTTGGTGCCGGCGGCGTCCGGATGGGCCGCCAGGTTCCTGAACCATTCCGGGCCGTTTTGGATGATATGTGGAACACAGGCCAGGGTTTCCACGTTGTGGGTGACGGTGGGAAGATTCCATATCCCTTTTTCGGTGGCGTATGGCGGCGGTTGAATGGGGGTGGCGCGTTTTCCCTGAATGGCGTTGATCTGAGCGGTGTTTTCGCCGCAGATGTAACGGCCGGCGCTGCGATGCACCGATATCTCCATGGAAAATCCGCTGCCCAGGATGTTGGGGCCCAGAAACCCCGCGGCCCTGGCCCGTTCGATTTCCCGTTCCAGTATCCGGGCGGCGTTTTCGTAGGAAGCGCGGATAAAGATGATGCCTCTTTCCGCCATGACCGAGTATCCCACGATAATCATACCTTCGATGATCTGGTGCGGATCGGTATGGATCAGGACGCGGTCTTTAAAGGTTCCCGGCTCCATTTCGTCGGCATTGCAGACCATGTACCGGGGGAAAGGAGCGCTTTCGGCCACGGTCATCCATTTTTTGCCGGCCGGAAATCCGGCGCCCCCCCGGCCCAGAAGCACGGCGTCCAGAGCCAGTTGCTGCACTTTGGCGCGCGGATATTCCGACAACACCGCCGTCAGCGCCTCATATCCGCCGCCTGCCCGGTATTCCTCCAGGGTGGCGATCCGGTCCGGATGACGGTTTTTAAAGAGAACCTGTGTCATCGCTGTCTCCTTCGGTATCCAGCCCCAGTTTTTCGAGGATTTCGTCAATGCGTTCCGGCGTCAGTTTCCCGTAAACTTTCCGGTCGATCATCATGGCCGGAGAACGGTCGCAATAGCCGATGCAGCATGTGGGCAGAAGCGTGAAACGGCCGTCGGGCGTGGTTTCACCGAAATCGATGCCCAGTCTGCCGCGCAGGTGATCGAGGATGGATGCGTGGCCGCTCATCCAGCAGACCACGCCGTCGCAGACATGGATGACATGCCCGCCAACGGGCCTGCGGTAGATGAACTCGTAGAACGTGGCGATTTCCTCGACTTCCAGGGGGGTCATTTTCAGGAGCCCGGCGGCGTCTTCCAGCAGTTCATCGCTGAGATAACCGAATTTGTCCTGAATCATGAATACCACATCCATGATTTTCTCACGCGGATGCTCGACACCGGCGATGCGCCGCGCCAGCAATTGTCTGAAATCATCAGGTATCATATTGTCGCTATTTACGGAATCATGTTGAAATTGGCAGGATTGTCCACAGTTCAGCCGGTTATGAGGGCAGAATATCATGTTCCTTTCGCATGCGAAAGGATAAATTGCCGGCGTCCATCGGGGCTGATGAATACGGAGCAAGGGCTGCAGCCGTCGGCATCCATGTCACGATATAAATATGTATGAATATAATAAATAGGTCTATTTGAATAATATCTCTCCAATTAAGCTTGACTTTTTAATACATGATATTTATATATTCATAAAAGCGAATATATATCCATTGATCTATGGATTTTTTGATCATCATTGATCCTCTCGTAAAAAAGGAGAAGTTATGAAAACGTGCGATTCCCAACCCTGCTGCACCGTGATACCGGATACCGGCGGCCGGCCGGATGTTCCGGATGAAAAATTTAAGACGCTTCGGTATTTGATGTATATAGCGCCGATGCTGGTGTTGTGGTGGCTCGTGTATGGCCAGCTTGAAAACTTTTCCCGCGTGTTCACCTACGGCATTCTGCATTTGCAGACGGGAAGACGGCTGAGCGGTGCGGTGGAGTTTTTTGTTTTCGAGGCCCCGAAGGTGCTGATGCTGCTCCTTCTGGTGGTGTTCGGGGTCGGCATCGTCCGGTCTTTCTTTACGCCGGAGAAGACGCGCGCGATTCTGGCGGGAAAGCGCGAATCCATCGGAAACGTGCTGGCGGCGCTGCTGGGTATCGTGACGCCGTTTTGTTCCTGTTCCGCGGTGCCGCTGTTCATTGGCTTTGTCAGCACCGGTGTGCCGCTGGGCGTCACCTTCTCGTTTCTGATATCCGCGCCGATGATCAATGAAGTCGCCGTGGTGCTGCTTTATGGGCTTTTCGGCTGGAAGGTGGCCGCCATCTACATCAGCACCGGCCTTGTGATCGCCATGATCGCCGGGTGGATCATCGGCAAACTTCGTATGGAAGGTTATCTGGAGGATTGGGTGCTTCAGATCAAAAGCGGCGCCGGCGGTATGGCCGAAGAACAATTGACATGGGCGGACCGGATTCAGTATGGTATAGACGCCATCCGGGATATTGTCGGAAAGGTCTGGCCCTATGTGCTGGCCGGTATCGCCATCGGCGCCGGCATTCATGGCTATGTTCCCGAAGGATTCATGGCGTCCATCATGGGCAAGGGCGCCTGGTGGTCTGTGCCGCTGGCGGTTCTGATCGGCGTTCCGATGTATTCCAACGCGGCGGGCATCATTCCGATCGTGCAGGCGCTGATTGAAAAAGGCGCCGCCCTGGGAACGGTGCTGGCCTTCATGATGTCCGTCATCGGGCTTTCCTTTCCGGAAGCGGTGATCCTGCGCAAGGTGCTGAAGCCCAGACTGATCGCCGTTTTTTTCGGCGTCGTGGCGTTTGGAATTATCATTGTCGGCTATCTGTTCAATATACTGATGTAAAGAGGAGGATACGCCATGGTTTCACAGGAGAGCGGAAGTTCCGGAGCGGCGGGCCGCAAGGGAAATTCCAGAGTGAAAATTCTGTTTCTATGCACCGGAAACACCTGCCGAAGTCAGATGGCGGAGGGGCTTACCCGGCATCTGAAAGCGGATGCCATCGAGGCGTATTCGGCAGGCGTGGACCCCGGGGATGTCAATCCCCGCGCGGTGCAGAGCATGGCGGAAATCGGTATTGACATTTCCGGATGCCGACCCAAATCCATTGACAGCCTGGGCCGGATGGATTTCGATTATGTGGTGACGCTCTGTGACCACGCCAATGAATCCTGCCCGCTCTTTTCGGGCAAGACCCGGCGGCGTCATGTCGGCTTCGAAGATCCGCCGCGGCTGGCCGAACATGCTGCTACCGAAGAAAAAGTCATGAATTGCTACCGCCGGGTGCGTGATGAAATCCGGGCTTTTGTCGAAAAACTTCCCGATGTTCTGGAGAATGGCCGTGAGCCATGAGCTGTTTTTAAACGAGTGAGGAGATGATTATGGACATCAAAGTGTTGGGGCCAGGATGCCCCAAATGTCAACAAACGGAAAAGCTGGTGAAAGAGGTTGTCGCCGAGACCGGCGCGCCGGCGACGGTGGAGAAGGTGACGGACATGATGGCGATCGCCGGGTACGGCGTGTTCGGAACCCCCGCCGTCATGATTGACGGAGAGGTGAAATGTGTTGGCAAGGTACCGAAAAAAGACGATATCAAAAAATGGCTTGCGGCGGCCAAATGATGGAAATGTGTCGGCAACCCGTTTTCTTTCGGACGTGGGAGGTCTTGTGACGCCACCCCTCAACCGAATTTCATTTTTTCGAGCGATGGGGCAGGTGCTGCTGATCATGGTTGTGGCCGCGGTGTTTAGCGTTGGATTCAACTATCTGCGCTCACAGCCGCTGCCGCTCATAGGAAACTGGTCGGTGGAAGGGCGGCTTGCCGATACATCCGGTGGAAACCTGATTATTTCACTGGCGGATGCCAAAGCCCTCTTTGAATCACACGGCGCGCTGTTTTTAGACGCCCGACCTGCTGAGGAATTCAATAAAGGCCATATTCTGAACGCCCGGAGCCTTCCATGGGACGGGGCGGAACAGCAGGTTTTCAACGTTATCGGCGCTCTGCCGGATAACGCCCGGATTGTCACCTATTGCGACGGGGTTACCTGTAATCTCAGCAAGGACCTGGCGCAACTCCTGAAGAGTTTGGGGTTTACCCGCGTTCAGGTATTGGTCAATGGCTGGACGGTCTGGCATGACGCCGGACTTCCGACGGCCGCATCTTCAGCATCGGATTGAAATTGTTATGGAACACTCAGACAATACGGCAACCGCCGATGGGCATTGTCACACCGATACAACTGGACATTCCCATGGCGGCTGTCATCATCATCACGCCGTTTTAGAAAATACGACCGGCGTCCGTCTCCTGTTGACCCTCGCCCTGAATTTCATCATTCCGGTGGTTCAGATCATTGGCGGCCTTACCGCCCACAGCATGGCCCTGATTTCCGACGCGACACACAATTTCAGCGATTTCATGGCCATTCTGGTATCGTATATCGCTCACCGTATCGGAAAAAAAGGCGCGTCGCTGCGCAACACATTCGGGTACCGGCGGGCGGAAATTCTGGCGGCGCTCCTGAATGTCGTGATTTTGACAGGGGCATCGGCGGTGATAGTGGTTGAGGCGCTTCAGCGGTTTCGTCATCCCGAGGCTGTTTTCGGAAAGATGGTGCTGGGGATCGCGGCCGTCGGGGTGATCGGAAACGGTTTTTCGGCGTGGCTTCTGCATCGGGACGCCCAGAACAATTTGAACATCCGGGGTGCGTTTCTGCACATGATGGGCGATATGCTCACATCCGTGGCGGTGATGGTCAACGGCTGGATATTGATGTATCACCCCTGGTACTGGCTGGATCCGCTGCTGTCGGTGGTGATCGTGCTGTTTATTTTGAAGAACTGCTGGGGGCTTCTGAAAGAATCCGCCGCCATTCTGATGAACGCCACGCCGCGCGATGTGGATATTCAGGCGGTGCAGCGGGTTCTGGAGAGCTTTTCGGAAATTTTCGGCGTACACTATCTGCATGCCTGGAATCTGGGGTCTTCCGGTATTGCATTTTCATGTCATGTGGTGGTGGAAGATCAACCGGTCAGCCGCACTCAGGAACTCCAGAAGTCCATAGCGCATACGCTTTATCATGAGTTCGGCATTGACCACCCGGTCTTGCAGTTCGAAACCAGCGCCTGCGGCAAAGGCAACCTTTTCTGCGAAGAAGTGTGCGCCGCGCCGTCTCCGGGCGCCTTGGTATCTGACGGGAACTCCCGTCTTCCGATTTCCGACAGCTTATGGTTCCGGAGGTTGGCGCTTGCCGCAAGGCTGGTGCTGGGCGGGGTTTTTTTATATGCCTGCGCCGATAAAATACTGCATCCGGCGGCTTTTGCGGAGGCCGTTTTCAATTATCAGATATTGCCGCCGCAACTGATCAATCTGGCGGCATTGATCATTCCATGGGGGGAATTATTGCTGGGATTGCTGCTTCTGAGCGGCGTCTGGCTGCCGGGGGCGTCTCTGGGAGCAAGCCTGCTTCTCAGCATATTCATAGCGGCGCTGGCGCTGGATACGGCCAGAGGGTTGAACATTTCCTGCGGATGCTTTTCGACGCAGGAGGCCGCCGCGTCGGTGCTTTCCTGGTGGACGGTTTCAAGAGATGTCTTTTTCTGGATTCTGTCAATGCTGCTGATGTATGGCCATGTCTTCGACCATTACAGGCATCCGGAAATAAATAAAAACCGACGGCTTCGGTAAAAAGCCAGAGGGCGATCGCAAGCATCGCCCCTACGCGGTTCCATCCGGTGCGGCCCCACCCTAAAGACAACCCGATCCCCCCTTTCCTGATGGCGATCTGGAATGCCTGGGTTATGCGGACATCTGCAGCGGATGTTTACAGGTGTAGCGGTTTGTTGACAGCACGATCTGTCTGCCGGTTCGGGTTTCGAGGTCAATGATGATCGGCCCTACCAGGTTCATGGTAAGCGGTGGCGTGGTGTCTGGTTTAATGGTGACGATTGCCAGAACGACGGTTCGACCATCGTCAATGCCTTTGAAATAAGCCTGATCCGCCGGCGGCAGTTCGTTGAGGTAGTCTTTTTCTCCTAAAAACGGATTGATGACCACGAATGCCAGATACGGCACGGTAATGGACTGAAGCCAGTAAAACGGTGAATCCGGTTTGTGTTGTTGGAGAATGTAGTCTTTTTGTTCCGGAAATCCCAGCAACCCTTCCGGAAAATAAAGGACACGATCTTCGTCAATGGTGATATCCCCAAAACGGGTTGTAGATATGGTCAGCATAAGGTTATCAATACTCCATTTACCGTCACGATTCTGTAATCAGGCTTTGGTGCCATCCGCAGGATTGCCGGCCAGAAAAGAAATGTCCTGTGGTACTTGAGCAGCTCTCAGGTTTTCTTCGACAATGCTGTTATATACCTCGGTTCGGTATATGGCCAGATGCCGCGGGGCTTCGATGCCAACTTTGACATGATTTCCCTTGATGCCCAGGATGCTGACAGTGATGTCATTGCCAATGGAAATTTTTTCTTCCAGTTTTCGTGTAATGACCAGCATGGGTTCGCTCCGTGAATCCCGTAAAAAAATTGATGGTGACTTAAGATGTCTTGAAAGCGTAAAACGTATGCCTGAAAATGGCAACAGACTTTATTGTGCTATGTGTCAGGGCGTTATGATCGGCTGAGGCTTTTAATTCGTTCCGCCCGACTGAGGATTTCAGTGACCCGAATGCCATATTTGCCTCCCTCCACAACAACTTCTCCTTTGGCGATCAGTTTGTGGTTTACCAGAATATCCACAGGTTCATCGGCCAGAGCGCTCAATTCAACTACGGAATGCTCCTTTATTTTGAGCAGGTCTTTGATTTTCATCCGGGATCTGCCAAGTTCGATGGTAATTTCGAGGGGAATATCCAGCAGAAACTCCAGATTGACATCGGATGGCGGTGATGTCGGCTGCACAGGGGCGGTGCGTTGTTGATCCGTCCTCCCTGCATAGGCGGGTGGCTTTTCTTTGGGGGGTTCTGGCGGTACGTCAGGACCTTGAATTTCTGGAGGCGCTGTTTCTTCTGTCGCTAAGGTTTCGGGGTTTTCTGTAAATTCGGGCCATTGGGGAGCTACAGCACCTGCTTCTTCAACAACCTGGTAGTTGATGTCCTTGCCGTTCATGGCAGGAAGGTTCAGGCCTTCCGCGAGCTTCAGACCAAATTCCACAAAGAATGTGTGATCGCCGAGCGTGAAAGCGAATCGCTCATACCGTTCCATGTTCATGGATTCGATTCTGAAATCGCTGCCGCGGGTGATGGAGGGTGTGGAAAGCTCGCAGCGAAGGCCGACATCGGAAAATATGGATTTTAGATTGCCGCCGATGATGTTGCTGAGTTCGCCGATGACATCGTTGACATCCTGATCTCCATCCACCTCATCTACTGTCATATCCAGCATGGCGGCCGCCATTTCTCGGGCGAACTGGCCGGTGATGTGAATATTGATGATGCCCATGGCATCCCCCGCGAAGCTGACGGCGCCGACCGTGCGCATGCCTTCCAGATCGGATTTTGAAACCGCATCGGCAATCTGGATATCCATGGACAGCATCGTGGTGAATACATTGATGACCGAATCTGGAATTTTGGCGGCAAGATTCAGTTCCCGGATCTTCTGAGTGTCAATTTTGGGCGGTTCCTGAGCGCCGCCGGTGTCCGCCTGATAGCCACTCTGTAGCTTGACACCGACTTCCACCCGAATATTGTAGGCCTGATACCGATAACTGATGCTTTCGTAGCGCTCGGTATTGAGCGACGTGATGTCGAAATTTTCACCGGATGTGATGGATGGCGTAGAGAGTACGCAGTAAAATCCCGAATCGTTGAAAAATGACTTGAGGTTGCCGCCGACAATATTGCTGATTTCGCAGATGACATCCCGGACTTCCTCATCGCTTTCGATCTCTTCGATGGTCATTCCCAGCATGGCGGCGGCCATATTTCTGGCGAATTCATCCTGAATGTGGATGAGAATAATACCACAGACCTGGCCGGCAAAGTTGACGGAACCGACAATGCGCTTTTCGGTGACATCTGTGGCGGGAGCATCTTCCACCGTCTCCAATTGAAAAGACAGCATGGTGTCGAATACATCCAGAACGGATTTGGTGACATTCGTCTTGATATCCAGCGTGTAAATAGTCTCTTCCATCGTTCATCAAATCCTGTGAGGTTTGGTTACGGTAATCCAGCCAGCATACCGCTGTCCATCGAGTTTGTTCCGTATGTGGCTATGGATTGGGATGCCGGGTTATCCACATCGTTACGACAAGAAATATTCCCAGCAGCAGTGTCAGGGCAGCGCCAGTTGTTCGCACCCATGTTCTGGGTCCCAATATAACGACAAACCGGCCTGCGACATCCCATCGGGCCGGCCGGTTTCGGATCAGTCGCAGACAAACGATGGGCAGCGTCACCATCGTGATGGGGATACATCCGGCGCCCAGCCCATACCACCAGACAGTCATGCTGCGTCTGAAGGCTTCGAGAAGCACCGGCGGGTTGCCATGACGATTTACCACTCGCATGTTGAGCATCCATTTGCCGGGGGTTGTTCCCGTCATGCTGAGAAGATTGGCTTCGATAAAGACCCACAGCAGCATGACCGCAAACACGCACAGCCCTACACCCGCTGCAGACGCGGGGAACAGGCGGAAAATATCCATATATCCCAGCGCCAGGGCAAGCAGGATATTGTCCAGCAGCCGCGCTGTCATTCTTGCCACCCATACCGGCAGTGATAACGTCAATTTGAATGAAAATCGGAATTTAGGGGATGGGGCGCGGGGCTGAGACCGTGGTTTTTCGGTTTGTGCAGAATGTTGTGCAGAAGGTTTTGAAGCCGTTCCTGTAAACGCCATTACGGTTTCATACGCCAGGTTGATTTCCTGAAGTTGATGCGCCGCTTTTTCCTGCAATCGGGGGTTGTTCAGAAAACGGTCCGGGTGCCATACGTTCACCAAATCCCGATACGCCTGCCGGACATCATCCGGCGAAGCGTCGGGGTTAAGATTCAGAATTTCAAAGGATTTTTTGATATCCATAAATTGAAAGACGTATGGTGGCCGAAATGGTTGAAATCAATAACACATCTGCATACCGTCTGGAAACGATGCCTTGCGTTGTCAGAAAGAGGTATGCGCCGTGCGGGCGATGATCTCATCTTGAAGCGCAGGTGTCAGATCGCAGAAATAGTCGCTGTAGCCCGCGACCCGGACGATCAGATCCCGATGTTGTTCCGGATGCTGCTGAGCGGCTTTCAGCGTTTCGGCATCCGCCACGTTAAATTGAATATGATGACCATCCAGTCGGAAATAGGAACGGATCAACTGCACCAGTTTATCCAGATCGGCATCGTTTTTAAGCAGTTGCGGAGTGAATTTCTGGTTGAGAAGCGTGCCGCCGGTGCGGATATGGTCCATTTTGGCGGCGGATTTCAGCACCGCGGTAGGCCCTTGCCGGTCCGCGCCCTGAACGGGTGAAATGCCTTCTGAAAGGGGCAGGCCGGCATGACGGCCGTCAGGTGTTGCGCCCGTGACGGAGCCAAAATATACATGGCAGGTTGTTGGCAGCAGATTGATGTGATAGACGCCGTTTTTCGTGTTCGGACGGCCGTCAATGGCCTGGAAATATGCCTCGAAAAGCGCTTTCATCATATCATCCGCGTAGTCGTCATCGTTGCCGTACCGGGGTGTTTTATGGGTCAGCATCAGGCGGAGGTTCTCATAGCCGGAAAAGTCTGTGGACAGGGCCTGCAACAACGCCTTCATAGATAATGTCCGCCGGTCAAAGACATGATATTGGACGGCCGTCGCCATGTCCGTCAGCGATCCCAGCCCAACGCCCTGGATGTAGGTGCTGTTGTATCGGGCGCCGCCATTGTGATAATCGCGCCCTCGCGCCATGCAGTCGTCAATCAGAAGGGAAAGAAACGGCGCCGGCATCCAGTTGGCGTAGAGGCGTTCGATCACATTGTTGCCCTGGATCTTGATGTTGATAAAATGGCGCATCTGCTGAACATAGGCCGCCATCAGTTCATCCATGCAGGCGAAAGTTTTGGGGTCTCCGGTTTCAACGCCAATTTTTTTCCCGGTTCGGGGGTCAATACCGTTGTTGAGCGTGATTTCAAATACTTTCGGCATATTGAAATAGCCGGTGAGATTGTAGTTTTCCTTTCCGAAGGCGCCGACTTCCACACATCCGCTGGAACCGCCGCTCCGGGCGTCTTCGATGGATTTCCCCTGACGGATCAGCTCCTGAACAATGGCGTCGGCGTTGAACACCGACGGCTGCCCAAATCCGGTGCGGATGATTTCGGTCGCCCGCTTGATGAATCGGTCCGGATTTTTCTTGCTGACCTGAATGGAGGAACTGGGCTGTAACAGGCGCATGGATTCGATGACATCCAGCAGCAGAAAAGATACTTCATTAACCCCGTCGGCGCCCTCAGGGGTGAGGCCGCCGACGTTGATCTGAGCGAAGTCTGTGTAAGTGGCGCTTTCCGCGGCGGTAATGCCCACTTTCGGGGGGGCCGGCTGGTTGTTGAACTTGATCCAGAAACACTGAAGCAGTTCTTCGGCTTTGTCGCGGGTCAGGGAGCCGTCTTCGATTCCTTTGCGGTAAAATGGCAGCAAATGCTGGTCGAGACGTCCCGGATCGAAAGCATCCCATGTATTCAGTTCCGTTGTGACGCCCAGATGTACAAACCAGTAGTATTGAAGGGCTTCGTGGAAGGTTTCCGGCGCATGGGACGGCGCCTTCAAACAGATATCTGCAATCTGCATCAGTTCGGCCTTCCGTTCGGGACGGGTTTCCTGCCGGGCCAAAAGCCGCGCCTTTTCCGCATAACGATGACTGAACGCTATCATGGCATCCACGCAAATGGACATGGCTTCCAGTTCCTGGCGTCGGTCGTAGGCGTTGGGGTCATCGAGATAATCGAGCGCCTTCAGATGCATCTCGATTTCCCGTTTGAAATCGAGAAAGCCCCGCCGGTAAATTTTGTCTCCCAGCACCGTATGTCCTGGGGCCCGCTGTTCCATGAATTCCGTGAAGATACCGGCGTCATAGGCTGCTTTCCATTCGTCGCTCATTTCTCGAAAAATCAGCTCTCGCATGGATTTTCCGTTCCAGAAGGGGATGATATCTTCCTGATATGTTTTTCGAGCCTCCGGGCTGACAGCGAAGGGGATTTTATCTCTGGAATTCAGAATGTCCAGATCTTCCAGGCTGTGGCAGCACAGTTCTGGATAGGTGGGGGTTGCTTTGGGGGCAGGCCCTTTTTCTCCGACAATCAGTTCGTCATCCAGAATACAGATGGTTTTGTGCGCCATCAGATACTGAAACGCCAGCGCCCGCCGCACCGGTATGGAGACCATGCCCGCGTCTTGACGGTAAAATGCGGTCATCAGCTCCGCACGTTCGGTTGAAAGAGATGGGGATATATTCAGGCTCTGGGTTCTGAGCCGTGTAACTCTATCTGAAACAGTCATGTTAACCTCCTGATGTGACGTTCAGTTTTTTTTCCTGGAAACAGGCGGCGATGCGCGCCATATCCGCATCCGATGGCGGACGTAAATCCGGAAGGCTGTATGAGCTGCCTATGCCCTCGTATTTGGCCGAACCTGAACCGTGATAGGGCAGTATATCCACATCCGGCGCGGATGGCAACGATGCAACGAATGTGGCGATGGCGGTCACGTTGTCCTGATCGTCCGTGATGCCGGGGATGACGGGAAATCGGATCCGGATATGATGGTTACGGGAAGACAGTTCTCGTAAATTGTCGAGAATCACCCTGTTGGAAACGCCCGTAAACCGCCTGTGCTTTTCATCATCCATCAGCTTGAGATCGTATAAAAACAAATCAACATGCTTGCGCACGCGGTTGATGACTTCCCAACGCGAAAAACCACTGGTATCCAGAGCCGTATGGATCCCCTGCACCTGACAGGTTTCGAGGAGTTCACCCAGAAAATCCGGCTGATACAGAGGCTCTCCTCCTGAAAACGTCACCCCTCCGGAAGATTCATCGAAAAAAAGAATATCTTTTTCGATTTCGGTGATTACCTGCGCCACGGTCATGGTTTTACCCGCTATTTCGGAGGCTTCGACAGGACAGGCATCCGTACAGAGGCCGCAGTGTTTGCAGATCGCGATGTCCGTGTGCATCTTTGCGCCGACTGACGTTATGGCGTGTTCTGGACACAGTGCCAGACACGTTCCACAACCGGTGCAGCGATGGACGCGATAGAGTTTTTCTCTTGTTGAGCGCTGGCTTTCAGGGTTATGACACCATCTGCAAGAGAGGGGACAGCCTTTCAAGAAGACTGTCGTGCGAATTCCAGGCCCGTCATGGGTTGCGAATTTTTTGATATCGAAGATAATTCCACTATGCATGGTAATATGATATATGACAATATTATCAAAAGTCAATTTGACGGCTTTGTAAAAAGGAGAAACACCGCGGATATGGAAAAAGTCAGAACAGGGCTTGAACAGCTTCTGGCGTCACCACCAGCATGGCTGTCGGGAAAACGGCTGGGGTTGCTGTGCAATCCGGCTTCGGTGGATGACCGGTTTTGTCATGCCCGCTTGCGGATAGACCGGGCGTTTCCCGGGCAACTCAAGGCGCTGTTTTCTCCGCAGCACGGATTTTATGCGGAAAAGCAGGACAACATGGTAGCGTCCGGCAACGATATGGATCCATGCCTTCACATTCCCATTTACAGCCTGTATGGCGACACCCGGATTCCCCATCCAGAAATGCTGGCGGATATTGACGTTCTTGTCGTGGATATACAGGATGTCGGCGCACGGGTTTATACGTTTATCTACACCCTGTCTTACTGTATGGAAGCGGCGCAGGCCCATGGCAAAAAAGTGCTGGTTCTCGACAGACCCAATCCGGTCAACGGGACATCCGTGGAGGGAAATTGTCTGACGGCAAACTGCCGGTCTTTTGTCGGACGATTTCCGATTCCCATGCGTCATGGGCTGACCATTGGTGAAATTGCGCGGCTTTTTAACGAACATTACGGAATTGGTTGCGATCTGGAAGTCATCCCCATGAAAGGCTGGCGTCGGAACATGTTTTTTGGGGATACCGGCATTGTCTGGGTGGCGCCGTCGCCCAATATGCCGACACCTGCAACCGCTATGGTCTATCCGGGTCAGGTCATCTGGGAAGGCACCAATATATCGGAAGGCCGCGGCACCACCCAGCCCTTTGAAATTTTCGGAGCGCCGTTTCTCGATCCGCGGCGGATCGCCTCTTTTCTGAAAGGCGACGATCTTGCTGGCATTGTTTTGAGGGAAATCGCCTTTGAGCCGACATCCGGTAAATGGCAGGGAAAGTTGTGCCGCGGCTTTCAGATTCATATCACGGATCCGATGCAGTATCGCCCTTATCGAACATCCTTGAAGCTGCTCCAGGCGATCCTTTTTCATCATCCAGACGCATTTTTGTGGAAACAGCCGCCATATGAATATGAATTTGAAAAGCTGCCGATGGACATGATTATTGGCGATTTTAACATACGATTTCGTATTGAACATCTTGAATTTATAGATGATATAGAGGCATCGTGGCAGCCTGGGCTTGAAATGTTCAGGCAGGTCAGTCGGAGATATCATCTCTATTCCCGGTGAGGTTATCTGAAAAATGCTATTTACAAATCCAGACTCATCCGATATAAGCAATGCGGTATCACTCTGATATATTAAGTCAAAGGGGTCTTTTATGGCAAAAAGCATTTCAACCAAAGGTTCAAAGAAAAAAACGGCGCCGAAGAAAAAAACAACCGGAAGCAAAACTGCTCCGATTTCTTCCAAATCTGTCCAGCACAATGAAAAGCCTGCCGGGGGTGCGGTAGCGCCTGAGCCGGTTGTCAGGCCGCTTTCAATTTCCGAACTGGTTCTAAAAAAATTCGATGGCTGGAATCCTCCCCATATTTTCGTTTTGCCTGCAGATAACTCCCCGATGCCGGATGCTCCGCCGTTTGTGTCCGCCGTCATTCCGCAAGAAGCGGAACGTATCTCCTCGCTTTTATTTAAAAGTTTCGATTTAAAAGCAGATTACGCTCAATATGAAGCAGAGCGTATCGCTGCGGAGAAAGCCGAAGCAGAGCGTATCGCTGCGGAGAAAGCCGAAGCGGAGCGTATCGCTGCGGAGAAAGCCGAGGCGGAGCGCATTGCTGCGGAGAAAGCCAAAGCGGAGCGCATCGCTGCGGAGAAAGTCAAAGCGGAGCGCATTGCTGCGGAGAAAGCCGAAGCAGAGCGCATCGCTGCGGAGAAAGCCGAAGCAGAGCGCATCGCTGCGGAGAAAGCCGAAGCGGAGCGCATTGCTGCGGAGAAAGCCGAAGCGGAGCGCATTGCCGCGGAGAAAGCCGAAGCGGAGCGTATCGCTGCGGAGAAAG
>JAJYBO010000261.1 GCA_021778975.1 Deltaproteobacteria bacterium | reverse complement strand
GGAATGGACGAACCAATGGTGTTCCAGTTATCGCGCCAGCGGTATAGCTGGGTAGCTAAGTTCGGATCGGATAACCGCTGAAAGCATCTAAGCGGGAAACCGACCTCAAGATGAGATATCCCTTCAGACGTGAGTCTGACTGAAGACTCCTTGAAGACTACAAGGTTGATAGGCCAGGTGTGTAAGTGCGGTAACGTACTGAGCTAACTGGTACTAATAGGTCGTGAGGCTTGGCCACAAAACAGTTGTTATAATCATGAACAAGAGCTTGTGTAGATAATAAGAGTCAGATTGAGGAAGAAATTTTTCGGTGGTAATAGCGAAGAGGGTACACCCGTTCCCATCCCGAACACGGAAGTTAAGCTCTTCAGCGCCGATGGTACTGCCAGGGAAGCTTGGTGGGAGAGTAGGACACTGCCGAAAATCTTAATAAAGCCCGATACCGGTCCGCCGGTGTCGGGCTTTTTTGTTTCTGGACATGCCGGTCAATACCAGACAACTGCTGAAACCGGATAAACAATATAAAACTGCTGACCCGGAAAAATGTTCAAATGTTGTGCGCTCTCCGTCGAAACAGATAATGACAGAATCAGTTCTGCGGCCTTCAGGGTTATCTGGATATTTTTCAAAGATGTTTCCAGTTTCATGCGGGTTACAATACTTTGGATGGCATGTTCCGTGGGCTTCAACAATGACGGGATGCTGCGATGAATCGCAATGAATTCTGGTGGGATAGCGGCGGCGGCGCTGGCATCCGGGGGCGCTGAAACCTTGAGGTGCTGGCCGTCCGACAGCGGTTTCTCCCAGCTTCCATCCGGTTTCTGAAACCATGGACCCGAAACGATATTTTCCATACAGGGCGGAATGACTTTGCCCCTGAACATCTGAACAACATTGTCGCTGACATCCTGCAGCCATTGCCAGTCGTGGCTGACGATCACCAGGGTAACGCCTCTGTCTCGCGATGCGTTCATCGCGCAGGTTTTGATTTGTTGAGCGCTGGCGGCATCAACGCTGGCGGTGGGTTCATCCAGAATCAGAACTTCAGGATTTAGCGCCAGTCTCGCCGCCAGCGCGACACGCTGAGCTTCGCCGCCGGAAAGCTGATACCAGGGGCGTCCGACAAATTCTTTACCGGGAAGCCCCACTAAAGACAGTGCTTCCATCACGGCTTGAGAACAGCGAGATTTCCGAACACCCCGCAGTGTCAGGCCATAGGCGATGTTATCGAAAACAGAGCGCTTCAGCAAATACGGTTCTTGGGGAAGCAAACAGACGCGAAACTTCACCGATGTGCTGAACCGGATCGCTCTGGCGCCATTGAACCATATTTCGCCTTCTGAAGGACTGTCCACAAAAGCCAGCAGTTTGAGCAAACTGCTTTTGCCGCTGCCGTTGGGACCGATCAGCCCTGTGATGGATGCTGCAGGGATTGACAGGTTAGGAATATCCACGGCAAGTTGCTGTCCATGAAATTTCTTGATGTTGTGGAGCTGATAGACAGGCGTTTGCAAGGAAGTTATGTCCTGTTTCGCAGAAAAGACAGCGCCACATTGATGATGGCGGCAATCACGAGCAATATCAGGCCAAGTGCAATGCCCATGGCGAACTGTCCTTTTCTGGTTTCAAGTGCGATTGCTGTGGTAATGGTGCGGGTATGCCATTTGATGTTTCCGCCCACCATCATGGCGATTCCCACTTCTGTCAGGACGCGGCCGTAAGCGTTCATGGCCGCCGCCAGAATGCCATATCTGGCTTCCCAGAGGGTTGTTATCAGCAACTGGCGCCGGCCTGCGCCCAGGGATATCAGCGCAATACGCAGATTTTCATCTGTGGCTTCTATGGTGGCTGCGGTCAGGGCCATTACCACAGGTATTGCCAGGATCGTCTGCCCGATAGCGATGCCTTCCAGTGTAAAGAGCAGTCCCAGATGCCCCAGCGGTCCGTTATAAGTGAGCAGCGCATATACCAGAAGCCCTACCAGAACTGTTGGCAGAGACATCAGGGTATCCACTAAAGTGCGGATATGCCGTTTCCCTCTGAAATTTTGATATCCGAGAAAAAAACCCGATGGAATTCCGATCAGCAGGCTGGCGGTCATGGAATATGTGGATACGATCATGGTGGCGACTATTGCGGAATACGTTTCGCTGTCGCCATGAATCAGAAGCTGAATGGCCTGAAACAGGCCGCTGGTGATGTAGTCCATGGTATAGTGGGATCGGAGAAAGCCGTCCGAATTTCGGACGGCTTTGTAAAAAAGCTGCAGGCAAGGCGTGCAAATCTGCAAGGAGTGAGGCGTACTGATGGTACGCCGCAACGACGAAGGATGCAGCGCAACGCAGCATCCGGACTTTTTACGAAGCCGTCAATGTTCGGGAATAAAGAAAAGCTGTTTTCCGGACAGCTTGAAATCCGTAATCAGTTTCTGGGTGGAGGGACGCGCCATCCATTCCGAAAACGCTTTTGCCAGATCCAGTTTCACATTGTGACAGTGAGCCGGATTCACTTCGATGACGCTGTAAAGATTACGCAGTAAATGATCACCCTCCACCAGAATTTTCAGCGATGGATTTCCTTTTTTGAGCGTTTCGTACTTGATGTAGGTGCCTCGATCTGTCATGGTGTAGGCATGACGTTCTTCCGCCATCTGGATGGTGGCCAGCATTCCCTGTCCAGCCTGTACGTACCAGGATTCTTTGTCCGGTACAGGAAGGTTGCTGTTTTTCCACAACTCGATTTCTTTGATGTTGGTGCCGGATTTATCGCCGCGGCTGATAAACGGACTCTTGCTGTGCTGAATGGCGATCAACGCGTCATGAACGTTTTTACCCTTGATGCCGGCCGGATCGTTTTCGGGTCCGATGAGAATGAAATCGTTGTACATCACTTCCCGTCGGTTGATGCCAAATCCGGCGGCGACATATTTCTTTTCGGTTTCAGGGGCATGCACCAAAAGCACGTCCGCATCACAGTTTTCGCCCAGTTTCAGCGCCTGCCCCGTTCCTGCGGCCACCCACTGGACATCAATGCCAGTATCTTTTTTAAAATACGGTTTCAGATAATCCAGCAGCCCGGTATTGTCAGTACTGGTTGTCGTGGCCATGCGGAGAACTTTGGCATCTTCCGAAATGGCCGGCCGCGGGGGCAGAATCAGTAGTGAAAAAATGAAAAAGAGAAAGATATACAGTGTCAAACAGCGTTTCATTGTTGCGTCTCCTTATATCAAAGTGAAAAAGACGGGTATGGACATTTGAAAACCGTCCGGAGCTTCCTGCTGTATCATTTGTGGCATAACGAACGTCATCCACATGCTTGTATTCTGTCATTTCTGCTACCATGCAAACAAAACGGAGTCAAGATAATCTGCATTGACAAAGGTTTGGAATAGACGATAATACATGAAACATATGGTTGTGAATCTGTCGCGGCAAGGACTGACACCAGTTTTCCAAATTTCCGCAGGATGTCAAAGGAGTTCGAACCATGTCTTTCAAGCAGGAACTTCTCAAGAAAATTCAGATAGATCAGTTGACAGAAAAGGTTCTTTTCACCATCGGGCCTCCTGAAAGTGAAAAGAAAGTGGATCGGGGGCTTTTCAGACTTCTGCTGGAAATGGCGGGATATCGCCATCTCAAAGAGCGGGATCTGGATATCTACCTTCCCGATGAAGGTTCCGACCGGTTTCATATTCTGGTGCTTGACAACGATCTGCCGTTTTACAACACGACGGTCGCGGATATTGCCATGCGCAAAAGCCCCACCGTCAAAGAAATGGTCAGTATCCGAAACGCCATCAAGATTTTGAACGATAAAGATGTGGTGGTCAGTAAAAAAGCGGATTCCGTCAAAACCGTCCGCACCGAATGCCTGGCCCGTCTGAACCTG
>JAJYBO010000260.1 GCA_021778975.1 Deltaproteobacteria bacterium | reverse complement strand
CATCACCAAGACCATGCAGTACATATAAAATCCCCGCCTGCGCCCTGAATGCGGATTCTTTGGCAAACCCCAGCTTCTCCGCAATCCTGTCCGCCGTAACAAATCCGATTCCCCAGATATCCGTGGCCAGGCGATACGGATTTTCCTGAACAATGGCGATGGAATCCTTGCCATAATGACGGAATATCTTGACGGCATATCCGGAATGCACCCCGTGGGACTGAAGAAACAGCATGACATCGCGAATTTCTCTTTGTTCTTCCCATGCCTGCTTAATCATGGCTATCCGGTGGGGGCCGATACCATCAATTTGCGTCAGTTTGTCAGTATCCGTCTCGATGATATCGAGAGTGGCTTTACCAAAATATCCGACGATGAGTTCGGCGATTTTAGGGCCTATCCCTTTAATTAAACCGGACCCCAGGTATTTGCGGATACCATTGACACTGGCTGGTACCTTGCTTTTATAATGGACAACCCGGAACTGCTCGCCAAATTTGGGATGATGCACCCATTCACCCTGAAGCTCAACCGTTTCTCCGGGGACCGGAGGTGCAAACTTGCCCACAGCGGAAACCAGATCCGGGTATCCGTACACCTTGACTTTGGCAATGGTAAAACCATTTTCCTCATTGGTGAAGGTGATCCGTTCGATCTGACCCGAAATTTCCACAAGGGATGCAGATGTCATGAGGCTCCGTATCGGAACAAAAAAGGCATCTTTCTCTGTTTTGAGAAAAATGCCTTTTAAAAAGCAGTTATTGTATTAAATTAAAGTTTGACAACGTTTTTCGCAGCAGGTCCCCGGCTTCCTTTTTCAACATCAAACGTGACCCGATCACCCTCGGCTAAGGTTTTAAAACCCTCCATCTTGATGGCTGAGTGATGGACAAATACGTCTCCGCCCTCTTCCTGCTCAATGAATCCAAACCCCTTCTTATCACTGAACCATTTTACTATTCCTTTTGCCAAAACAAGAACCTCCCTTAAAAAAATGTTATTCGGGCCCCTGGATTTCAAATCAGGTTCAGTTCTGATCTCCGTTTTGACCAAAGAGCCGGTGTGCTGACCCTCTGAACCGAAATAAAAGCCGGGAAAATATATTATTGATTGTAACGCGTAAAATTGGATAGGTCAAGTAAAAATTGACAGCGCGCCACCGCTCCGCTGCTGGATATGGAGATGGCGCTATATGGAAAACGCGTTGTATTCATCAGATTACTGGGTAATGAGTTTTTCAACTTTGGCGTTTTTTTCAAGCCCCGCCAGATATGCCTTCAGATCTTTTTGAATTTGTTCTCGTTTCAAGAACTGCTTTACCTGATCTTTGACATCCGCCAGCGGCATAATGCCTTCGGGTTTTTTATCTGTCAGCTTGATGATATGATATCCGAACTGGGTTTCAACAATGCCGCTGGTCTCGCCGGGCTTTAAGGCCATGGCGGCGTCTTCGAATGGTTTCACCATCTGTCCCTTTGAAAAATACCCCAAATCACCGCCTTTGGCCTTGCTGGGGCAATCGGAATATTCTTTGGCGAGCGTCGCGAAATCGCCCCCTTTTTTCAGCTTTTGTTGAATCTCTTCGATTTTTTTATGGGCGGCCGCTTTTTGGGCGGCGTCCGCCTTGGGGTCAACTTTGACCAGGATATGACTGGCTTTCATTTGCGCCGGGTGTTTGAAGGCATCCTGGTGGGCGTCGTAGTATGCCTGGGCGTCTTTGTCTGAAATATTGACCTTGTCAACGACTTGTTTGTTGATAAGCTCCTGGATGGCCAGGTCTTCTTTGAGTTGTGTCTTGATCTGGGGTTCTGTCATCTTGATCTGATCCAGCATTTTCTTGAATTCGTCTTCCCCCTTGAAACGTTGTTTGATGCTGGCCAGTTTGTCGTTGATCTGTTGATCCGTAATCGCGATTTTTTCTTTTTTGCTTTCCTGGTTGAGCAGTTCCCGGTTGATCAGATTATCCAGCACTTCCGCCTTCACGGTTTTCAACTGGGCCTCGTCTATTTTGCCCCCCATTTGGGTCTGACGCTGTATGATGCCTTCAATCCCTCTGTCCAGGTCACCCTGCAGAACAGGTACGCCATTGACCGTTGCGACAGGTGTTGATGGGTTTCCGGCGGGGGCGGGGGACTTCGATTCTGAAATTGCACTGGTTTCGGGCTTCGCGGCGGCTTTTTTTTCTTGAGACAACGCCGGTAAGGTCATTGCCGCCTGAATTGTCAGCGCAATACCGGCGATGATAAACACCTGAGATAAATTTTTCATTCAAATATTCTCCTTCTAGTGTGATATGGTATGAAAGGCGATATGCCGTCCATGTAAAACAAGTCTGTTAGAATATGGCGCTTCCGGTATTTGTCAAGTATTACAGATGGGCGGATGTCAATGGGGCATCTGCATTTCTTCCAGCACGGATTCCATCATGCGCCGGATATCCGCGAGTCTGGCTTCGGATGCCGCTTCGAATCTCAACACCAGCGCCGGTTGTGTGTTGGATGCCCGAATCAGCCCCCATCCATCGCCGAACAACACCCGAACCCCATCAATATCAATGACCTGGTGGCGGGATCTGAAGTATTCCGTAACCTGCTTGACCAGCGTGAACTTTTGCTCGTCCGGACAATCCACGCGAATTTCAGGAGTCGTGAACGTCTGAGGAACGTCCGCCAGCAGTTCGGAAAGTGTTTTGTCTGTGTTCGATAGAATCTCCAGCAGTCTGCACGACGCGTAGGTGGCGTCGTCGAATCCCAGATAGCGATCTGCAAAAAACATGTGACCACTCATCTCTCCGGCCAGTTCGGCATGAGATTCCTTCATCTTCTGTTTAATCAGGGAGTGGCCGGTTTTCCACATAATGGGATGGCCCCCATTTTTTTCGATATCGTCGTACAGGGTCTGAGAACATTTGACTTCGGAAATGAATGTGGCGCCCGGCTTGCGGGAAAGAATTTCGCGGGAAAAAAGAATCATCAGTTTATCGCCGTAAACGATCTGGCCTTTTTCATCCACAACACCAATGCGATCCCCGTCGCCGTCATACCCAATGCCCACATCGAGCCGTTTGTCGCGCACCAGCGCGATCAGATCGCTCATGTTCTTGAGGACGGTGGGATCGGCTTCATGGTTTGGAAAGTTGCCGTCCATGTCACAATAAAGATCGTGAACTTCAAGGTTCATAGACGTCATGACAGGCAGCGCCACAGGCCCTGCCGCGCCGTTGGCGGCATCTACGCCGATACGCAATCTTTTTGAAATGTGAATATTGTCGGTGAGATATTTGTGATAAGCGGGAAACACATTTGCCGCATCAAGGCTGCCGTTGCCTTTTATGAAGGCCCTGTCTTCTATGATGCGCCGGATTTGCTGAATATCTTCTCCGTGAACAGAGCCGGTTCCCAGACAGATTTTGAAGCCGTTGTAGGAAGCCGGATTGTGGCTGGCCGTTACCATCACCCCGCCTTCACGCGCCAGATGATGGATGGAAAAGTACAGCAGCGGTGTTGGACAAACGCCGATATCCGTTACCCCGCATCCTGTGGATATCAAGCCTTCGATGACCCGTTGACTGTATTGATCCGAAGAAAGGCGGCAGTCTCTGCCCACCGTAATTTGCGTACACCCCTTGTTGCGCAAGAAGGCGCCGATCCCCTGGCCGATCAATGTGACATCGTCGTCGGACATATCTTTTCCCGCGATACCGCGGATGTCATATTCCCTGAACATTGCGGGATTCATGCGTTATTCTCCTTTTTTTCCGATGAAGATAAGGTATTGCCTGTAGTAAGCATTTCTATTCAACAATAGCAGGGGTAGCTCCGGCTATTTAGAAGTGCATCTATGTCAATCCATCCAAATTATCAATAAAAATTTCGGGTGATTCAAAACCGGAATCAAGGGGTGACGCGTTCT
>JAJYBO010000259.1 GCA_021778975.1 Deltaproteobacteria bacterium | reverse complement strand
GGAGTTTTCTCCGTCAACAAATTCAGGGGATTTTTATCCATTCCGGCGACCTTGATCATCGTTCCGGACCACCTC
The DNA here is from genome assembly GCA_021778975.1 of Deltaproteobacteria bacterium. Classification (GTDB taxonomy): domain Bacteria; phylum Desulfobacterota; class Desulfobacteria; order Desulfobacterales; family Desulfatirhabdiaceae; genus RAAP-1. The sequence continues at coordinate 3,860 of JAJYBO010000259.1, read as the reverse complement.
CCAACCTCCCTTCGCTGGGGGGGAGGAGCCGTTGAGTGGCTTCCCCATTTGAAAAGCAGAAAGCCTGCTTTTTACGGTATCCCTTTCAACTGAACCAGTGCCTGGCAATTGCGCCAGCAAATGCCGCAAATCTCCTCGGCTGGGTATGGCAGACAGATAACGGTTATAAACAGATGCTATCGGTTTAAAGTGAGTACGCATCTGCATCAGAGCATCCATCTGGTCATAAACGGCCCTGTTCAGATCATCGTCCGAAATTCTATCCATGTCTTTACTGGATATGACCGTATAGCTCATGATTTTTTTGGAGTTTTTCAGTTTTCCAGATATAATTTCATATGGATAGATGATGAATGGCTTGCCATTTTCAGGATATGCCATCAGAAACGACGGCTCCAGGTCATCCATATCATGAAATGTGTATTGATAGTTGTCATTATCTATAAATTTGACGCCTGGCTTCAATCCTTCCTTTGATCTCAATCAGCGGCAGCAGATAATCGGGCTGAAAAGCAGCTCGCTCGTTCAGCGAAGGGTGGATAGCCGAGAAATGAAGCGGTATATTTTTAAGTTGAACGTTTCCCGTAAGTTCAGCGCTGATAGTCATATGAATCATCTTCCTGGCTTCAAAAAACGGCGGCAAATAGAATGGAGATGATGACAGCAACCATTGAGAAAACAATTTGTCCCAACAACAAAAATGAGCTGTCCTGGAGATTGAGATCATCCATCAGCGGGGATACATGCCTTTATTATATATATAATCGAAATAATAGCGGTAATAGGCTTCCGATTCCTTGTTGGCAGGCGCGTCTTCGGGCAGGGTATCTCGCTGGATGTCTTCATGAAAACTTGTCAGCCACTTCTCTATGGCATAATCGTAAATCACCTTGCGCAATGTTTTGACATCAATCAACTGAAGTTCCGAATTGCTCTGGATGAAATCCTCAAGCCCATCGAGCGTGGACTTTACATAGCGGACATATACGGAATCATCCCGGTTTTCATCTTCGTAAAACCGATGAAAACGGTTGATGGCGCACTTAAAAACACCTTCGATAGCATCAATACAGTTCATGACATCCTGGGCAGAAAATGGTATGGTAACGAAAAAGGCAGCGACATATCTTCGTAATGGCGATGGTTTCAAGAACACCGTCGTTCGATGGGGCGCCCATCGTCGTCTATCTTGATGAGAACGGTTGTTATGACAATCTATAACAAAAGTCAAAAACTTCCTGTAACATATCCGGTTTATAATTCGGAAAGGAGCGCTTGAATGAAATCTTTTGACAAGCCCACTCCAGGACAGCACCTGGCGCTGGTGTGCGGCATCATGGTGATCGTTTTCACATTTTTTTTGATTTTCATCGGAGACAAGGGAATTTCCGATTTACAACTCATGAAAAATGAACGCCAGACACTGCTTACCGCCAATGCGGAACTGAAACGCAAAAATCTCGATATGTACCACGAAATCGAACGCTTGAAACATGACCCGGCTTATATCGAATCCATCGCCCGGCAGGAACTTGGCCTGATAGGAAAAAATGAAATCGTCATCAATATGAGCAGCGCATCTCCGGAAACTACCCCAAAATAGCGTCAACAACTTTTACCATGTAAATACATTTTCATGGTGAGCCGCCCACCCGTTTACGATGACATCAATCTTCCGCTATTCCTGATTTTTCCGCCGAGACGTCCGGAATCAAAGGGAAAATCACTGTGGGGATTACTTTGCTGTACAATTTCATTTTTTAATGTATATTGAAATACTGAAGCAAAGTAAAAAATTGTATTGCATTTTCTTTCGGGTTTTTTTATTGGATTCGTCGTGATAATGAATATCACGGTGTGGCATGATTTTCTATCGGGGAAGCGATTCCATATCCCGATGGGGGGCTTGCTGGATTCATCAACACAACAGCATCTGGAGGTGCCAATGGAAAATGAGAAAGCGTTTTTCGACAAGTTGGAACAAAAAGGGGTCTCACGAAGAGATTTCATGAAGTACTGTACCTTCCTGACCGCCACCATGGGGCTTTCGTCTTCGTTTGTCCCCAAAGTCGCGGATGTATTCGCCGCACCCAAACAGCGGCCGCCGGTGATATGGCTTCACTTTGGCGAGTGTACCGGGTGTTCAGAAGCTTTTCTCCGCTCTCAGTACCCTTATGTGGATGATCTGGTTCTCGATCTGCTGTCCGTCGAATACCATGAAACCATCATGGCCGCGGCCGGAGATCAGGCGGAAGAACAGCTTCAAAATGCAATAAAAAAGTACGAAGGCAAATTCATCTGCGTGGTTGAAGGTTCTGTCGCCACCAATTTCAACGGCGCTTACGGCAAGGTCGGCGGCAAAACATTTTTAGAGATCGCCAAAGACGTCTGCCCCAAGGCGGCGGCGGTTATCGCCATCGGCACCTGCGCATCCTTCGGCGGCATTCCGGCGGCCAAACCCAACCCCGGCGGATACAAGGGCGTAGGGGAAGCCATCGGCATCAAAACCGTCAACATCCCCGGTTGCCCCCCCAACCCGGTAAATTTTGTCGGCACCGTTGTCAATTATCTCCTCCTGGGCAAACTTCCTGATCTCGATCAGAAAGGCAGACCCAAATTCGCATACGGGCAAACCGTTCACGATCAATGCCCCCGGCGTTCGCATTTCGAGAACAATGAATTCGTCCTCGAATTCGGTTCTCAAGAAGCGCAACTCGGATACTGCCTGTACAAGATGGGGTGCAAAGGCCCGGACACCTATAACAACTGCCCGATTGCAAAGTATAATGATGGCACCAGTTGGCCGGTTCAGGCCGGACATCCCTGCCTGGGATGCAGTGAGCCTGATTTCTGGGACAAGATGACGCCGTTTTATCAGTCATCCTGATCTGTGCATCAGAAATTCATTTCACATTTCCGGTCAAACCCGGGTCTGATTCTATCAGCCGGATGATTCATCACTATCAGCAAAAACGAGGAGATATCGTATATGGGAAATAAAATCACAATAGATCCAATCACCAGACTTGAAGGCCATCTTCGAATCGAGGTGGAAATCGAGAACGGAAAGGTTAAAGACGCCTGGAGTTCAGGCCAGATGTTCAGAGGCATCGAAATCATTCTTCAGGGGCGAGATCCACGGGATGCGCATCATTTCGTTCAGAGATCCTGCGGTGTCTGCACCTATGTACACGCCCTGTCATCCGTCAGGGCGGTTGAAGACGCGGTAAAGGTCACCATTCCCAAAAACGCACGTATCGTCCGAAATCTTTTAAACGGCGCGCAGTTTCAACATGACCATCTGGTGCATTTTTATCATCTCCATGCACTCGATTGGGTGGATATCGTCAGCGCTTTAAAGGCAGATCCCGCCAAAACAGCGGCACTGTCCGACACTGTCAGCAATGACCCCAAGGGCGGCGCTGTATATTTCAAAAGCGTACAACAACGGCTTCAGACTTTTGTGGACAGCGGGCAACTTGGCCCCTTCAGCAACGCCTACTGGGGACATCCTGCCTACAAACTGCCCCCGGAAGCCAATCTCATGGCAGCGGCGCACTATATCGAAGCATTGAGACTTCAGGCCAGAACCGCCAGACTTCACGCCATATTCGGCGGGAAAAATCCGCATCCGCAGTCCCTGGTGGTCGGCGGCGTCACCTGCGTGCAGGATCTGTCGCCGGAACGCATTGCAGAATTCATGTATCTCTGGAAAGAAACCCAGGATTTCATTAAAAATGTCTATATCCCGGATCTGCTGGCCGTGGCGTCCTTTTACAAAGACTGGGGCGGCATCGGCGGCACCACCAATTTCATGGCCTGGGGAGAATTTCCAGGCTCCGAAAAAGAACCCGAAAGCC
>JAJYBO010000258.1 GCA_021778975.1 Deltaproteobacteria bacterium | reverse complement strand
CATGCTGCGACTTCCGGATCGCTCTGAACCTCTTTTGCGCCGTCCATTTTCGATTCATCGGATTATTGACTCCGGAACCGGTGTTCAGGGAATTGAAATCCTCTATAAAGTGGTGGGCAGGTTTACCCGGAAGCTGTCGTTCTGTCAGCCCGGCGACATCGTGGATGTATTGGGGCCTTTAGGACATGGATTTTCCGTTCCCGACGCCTGCACCCGGATATACATGGCGGCAGGCGGTATCGGGGTGGCGCCGCTATATTTTCTGGCGGCCTCGCTCAACAAACGTCATTTCAATCTGTCGCAATGTCATGTGTTTCTTGGTGGAAGATCTAAAAGTGATATTTTGTGCGAGACGGATTTTGCAGCCCTGAAACTTCCTGTACATGTCTCGACGGACGACGGCAGCTACGGCGACGCATGTCTTCTGACCCATCCCCTGGAAGCACTTGTCAAAGCGCAGCCACCGGATATGATTCTGGCCTGCGGCCCGACAGGTATGCTGGCCTGTGTGGCGGGCATCGCCGAAACGCTTCACGTTCCCTGTCAGGTGTCTATTGAAACCATCATGGCATGCGGCATGGGGGCCTGCCTGGGGTGCGCGGTTCAGGGAAAAAACACCGGTCCCCAAAAGTTCCATGCCTGTCTGGATGGCCCGGTTATTGACAGTCGTTTACTGCAATTCTGACGACTTCGTAAAAAGTTCGCATGTCGCGCATCCTTCGTCGTTGCGGCGCACCATAAGTACGCCTCACTCCTTGCGGATTTGCGCGCCTTGCCTGCGGCCTTTTTACAAAACCGTCTGAGATTCGACTTTTTACGAGAGCATCAAGTTTCCATCAAGATAAATCGGCTGTAAACAAAAGGAGGCATTATGGCAAATCCCGAAGATATGTGGCAGTGTCAGACCGTCAATTGCGGCTATATCTACAATCCGGACAAAGGCGACAAAAAAGGAAAAATTTCCAAAGGAACCCGTTTTGAAGATCTTCCCGAAGACTGGAAATGTCCGATTTGCGGCGCAACCCGAAAAAACTTCAAACCTCTGGCGGGTCCCGGCTCTGCAAAAGAAGCCTGAACCTGATGTCTGAACGCCATTCCAGCGACTCTGAAGCGCAAGGATTTATCATGCAGAATCACGCGATATTTCACACAGGGGTACCGGAAACTTCTCAGAAAATGGACAAGCTGCTGGTGCTGCCGTTTCTGAAATCGCTTGAAATCGCCGTCAAGAGCATTCAGGTGCGTTTTTTCAGATCCATGATTACCACCATCAGCCTGGTGCTGGCCGTATCGTTTCTCAGCTTCACCAACGTCAGTTCCGACATCGCCAACGGGCTTCTGGCGACTGGCGACAGAACGATCCGCCAGTCTCTCATCCGTTCGGGATATGATCTGCGTTCGGAAGACACATCTGTGGGCAGTAGTCCCAAACAGCGATGGATCATCGTTTTATCGCTTCTGGTCTGCGTCGTTGGCATCGTCAACGCCCAGCTTATGGCGGTTACGGAACGCTTCCGCGAAATTGGCACCATGAAATGTCTGGGGGCACTCAACCGGTTCATTCTGAGGCTATTTCTTCTGGAAGCCGGCATTCAGGGGTTGATCGGTTCCACAGCAGGCGCCATTGTCGGCGGCATATTCGCCATCTTGAATTTTTTTATTCGTTTCGGAACGCTGGCTCTGACCGCCCCCAAATGGGAGCAGGCCATATTGTCCATTGTCACCGCCAGCCTTACCGGATGTTTTCTAAGCCTTATCGGCGTCATGTATCCCGCGCTGGTGGCCGCCCGGATGCAGCCGGTCGAGGCAATGCGGGTCGAACAGTAGAAAAACTACAGGAAAAACACCATGAACGATGATATTTATAAAAAGCTGGCCCAAACCCTCGACACACTTCCCAATGGATTTCCAGCAACGGAAAGCGGCGTTGAGATCAGGCTGCTGAAGAAAATCTTCAATCCGGAGCAGGCAGCACTTTTTTGCAATATGAAGCTGAGTTTTGAAACCGCGGTGCAGATTGCCGAAAGAACGGGTCAGCCACTGGAAGGTCTGGAAGCATTTTTAACCCAGATGTCACGCCAGGGTCAGCTTTTTATGATTGAGATGGGAGATGCCAAATTTTTCAGAATGATGCCTTGGGTCTTTGGCATCTACGAATTTCAACTGGGTCATATAGATAAAGAACTGGCTGACCTGAACGAGTCGTATGCACCGATTTACGGCAGGGCATTTTTTGCCCAAACCCCACAACTGATGAAGACGCTCGCGGTTGAAACTACAATTCCGGTGCATCAGGAAGCGCTGCCATACGAAAAAGTTTCCAGCATCATCGAAACCGGGCAATCGTTTCTGGTCAATGAATGTATCTGCAAAAAAGAAAAAGGCATTCTCGGAACTCCCTGTGACCGCCCTGTGAATGTCTGTCTGGCGATCGCGCCGATTCCGGGGTTGTTCGAGAAATCATCGCGGGGAAAGTGCATTTCAAAAGAAGATGCCTATGCGCTGCTGAACCAGGCGGAAGAAGACGCTCTGGTGCATTTGACCAGCAATGTTCAGGCGGGTCAGTATTATATCTGCAACTGCTGCAAATGCTGCTGCGGCGTCCTCGGAGCCATCAACAAGCTGGGAATTCCCGCATCACTGGTCATCAACTCCCGATATTACGCGCAGATCAATGCGGCCACCTGTATTGGCTGCGGATTGTGCGCCAATGAACGCTGCCAGGTTGGCGCCATTGCACCTGACGGAGATATTTTCCGGATTACGCCGGAACGGTGTATTGGCTGTGGTCTGTGTATCCGCGCCTGTCCCTCCGAGTCCATTCGGATGATATCCAAAGAGCCGGAAGTCATCACACCACCCCCGGTTACTGAAAACGACTGGTTCGACGAGCGCGGACGCCGGAGAGGGGTTGATTTTTCCCGCTACCGATAAGGTGTTCGTATCTCTGTCAGCAGCGCCCTGCCCTCTCCGGGATAGACCGTCCGCTGCGCGGGCGGCGTCGGCTGAACCGGCTGGGGCCAGGCCTCCGGATGGGGTTCTGGCCCTTCACGAGCGATGTCGGTCGGCAGACTGTTCACATTGACCGGGTGACACCGCACATCAACATCCGCTACCGGCGCGCTGAATTCTATGGGGATGTTGTTGGGATCAAACGTATAAATGGAATGGATGAAACCATGATCCATCACTTCGGAAGCCCAGATATCCGAGGCTTCCAGACGATCTTTCATTTCCCATAGATCGTCGTCGCCGGCCACTTCAAAAGACACATGATCGAACATGAACGGCCCTTTGACAGGGACCCCGTGGTCTTTCAAATCCCCTTTGGCGACATCCGGCCATTCAAAAAAAGCGATCATATCGTGACCGGATATTTCAAAAAAATAGTGCCGGTAGCCCGGACGCCCCAGACCCGCCACCAGCCGCATCCCCAGTAAATCTCGCCAGAAACGGATAGTGGCATCCATATCGCCGGTCGCCATTGCCAGGTGATGAATGCCTGTATAGTGGATCATTTTCATTGCCTCGAACCATGCGTTAGATGGTTTTCAACATAGAATATACCATTCTGAGAAGCCCCACCCTACTTATTCGCCGCGGATCATGATAAGAAGCATCTTGAACGGAACCCGCGCCATCAGGGCATGGGGAACACCCGCCGGCATAATCAGCATCTGACCGGCCTTGACGGTCTGCGGACTGCCGCCGATGGTGATGTCGGCTTCGCCGTCCAGCACCTGCACCACGGCGTCATACGGTGACGTATGCTCGCTAAGCCCCTGCCCTTCATCGAATGAAAACAGTGTAATGTTCCCTGTATCTTTCTTTAAAAGCGTCTTGCTGACCACAGCGCCGATGGCATAAGCGACATGCGCCTTCACATCGAACGCCACGCCTTTGTTCGTATCAGTATTTATTGTCATGGCAGTATC
>JAJYBO010000257.1 GCA_021778975.1 Deltaproteobacteria bacterium | reverse complement strand
ACGGATGGAAATATTACCTTATCTGACACAAAAGAAAACTTGGCCCTATGAGGGAAAACATATTTTGGCGCAATATACTGATAAATCTATTGTTGTTTATCAAGCATACCGTCCAAGTATTGGAGAATTTGCGGTTAACAACCAATACTTTGGTGGTGATTTTAGTTATTCTCGTTGGAGTTGGATCAAGACAAATTTCCTCTGGATGATGTATAGATCAGTATGGGGTACAAAGAACGGCCAAGAAATAATCTTGAGAGTTTTGATTAAAAAAGATTTTTTCGATTCGTTATTGATTGAGGCAGTTGAGTCAAGCTGGAACGATAGATTATATCCTACTGAAAAAGAGTGGAAATCAGCAATTGCACGATCAAATGTGAGGTTGCAGTGGGACCCAGATCATTCCCCAACTGGTGGAAAACTTAAACGAAGAGCTATTCAAATAGGTCTTAGGAGGAGTGCATTAGAAGAATATGGTAAAAACGCAATAATAAAAATTGATGACATTTCAAATTTTGTATCACAACAACGAGCAAATATTGAAAATACAGAACATCCGTTGGAAACGCCTGTAGAAAGAATTTATTTCCCATCATCCGAAGAAGCAAGACGAGTTATAGGACTATCCGATATGAAAATTGGTGTATAGCTAATAACGCTACGAAGTTTCCAACAAGTCGTTTCAGTGGGTGCTTTGGTCGATAGCGCTCCCGACACACCACTGAACTCGTTGTTATGCTCCAAAATCTTGACGCGCCATACTATGAAATAAATACTTCATGAGTACGTCATATGCCCTCTCTTTCTTTCAAAACGGAACCCGTTACAGCGCGGCTGATTTCCCCTTCGGGAGAAACTGTCGAAAAAGACATTGAAATCCGGATTCATCCCATCACCGGCAGAACTTGCCGGATCGCGCTGAGTCGAACCGGCCAGAACGAACCTGGAGCGGACACGTTTCCCGAACCGCCGCCAGACGCCGAAAACACCGCTCAATGCCCGTTTTGCGCTCCGCAGGTCCATACCATGACACCACGGCTTATTCATGAATTGTCGCCGTCCGGTCGGTTGACGCATGGCGAATCAATTCTGTTTCCAAATCTGTTTCCCTACGGCATGTATTCCGCGGTCAGCCTCTTTGACAATACCCATTTTGTCGAGCTGGGAAAAGCATCTCTACCCTCTTACGCACATTGCCTGATCAACTGCCGGAATTATCTGCGACAGGTGCTGACGCACGATCCCAAGGCCATACATGCGGCCATCACACAGAACCATCTGCCATCAGCGGGCGGCTCCCTGATTCATCCGCACCTGCAGATCAACGCCGATCACCGCCCTGCCAACCATCAGCGATTTCTGAATGAAAAGATGGACGCCTACTTCTCGCAGACCCGCAGACGGATGCTTTCCGATTATCTGGATCACGAAAGAAATGACGGCGCCCGCTATATCGGAAGAACCGGGGAATGGGAATGGATGGCGGCCTTTGCACCGGAAGGGTTTTATGAAATCTGGGGCATTCTGCCGAACGTCACATCGCTCAGAACGCCGGATGCGGATGCATGGCAATCCCTGGCGGCAGGTATTTTAAACACACAGCATTTTTATCGGAGCGTCTGCCGTAACGGATACAACCTGGGGATACTCTCGCTTGAAACACCTTCGAGCCACATGGAACTTCGGGCGGTAATGACCGTTCGTTCCAATTACGCCGCATGGGTCCGTAACGATCACAGCGGATTTGAAGTCATGTTGGGAGATATGGCAACTTTCACGCTTCCGGAAGACACCGCCCGGCAGGCGCGGGCGTTCTGGACATCAAACACGCTGAATCTGTTAAGTTTTCAGAGTGTTTGATGTCAGATGCCTAATAACCTTCGTAGGTCAGCCCCTTCACAAAAATCGGCGTGTTCAGGCGTTCTTCGATATTGACATCAAAGAATTCCGCGACAGGCTGAAGCACTTCCGGATACGCTTTATGAACCGCCCGGACAGCGGTCAAAACCTTTTCAAGCCCTTTTTGCGTCATCTTCCCCAGAGGTCTCCGGCACGGACCGGATGGCATGCCCAGAACCGCCATCAGGGTCTTGACGGCCAGAGGATTTCTGGCCCGGCACATCACATCGCCGTAAGGTGTGGTTTCAGTGGTTTTAACCGTCACCAGATCGAACAGCGGATCGAGCGCCGCCTTCAATTTTCGGGCGTCTTCGAGCTTTCCTTCCCCCAGAAGACGGACAAGTCGGGATACGGCCGCCGGCGCCACATTGGTGATGACGGAAATCACCCCGCTTGCGGCAATTGTCGGATCCGTCATCATGTCAAACGTCATGGCGTCGTCTCCGGACAAAATCGTGTAGTCCGGGCCGCAGCATTTCCGGGTGCGTTTCATGTTTTCCAGATTTCCGGTGGCTTCTTTGACCGTAAATACGTTGGGATGGCTTTTAAACAGCATCGCCAGATCTTCCGGAAGAAGCTGCGCTCCGGTTCTTCCCGGAATGACGTACGGAATGATCCGGGTGTCGGGAAATGCGGCGGCCACCGGCGCCACGTATTCCCTTCGGATTTCGAGGGAACTGGGGCCGTTGTAATAGGGGTCCACCAGCAGCAGGGCGTCCGCCCCCATTTTGACGGCGGAACGAGACGCCTCCAGCGCCTCCTGCGTATTGTTGCTGCCCGCACCGGCAATGCACAGGCATTTGCCTTTGACCGCCGCGGCGATGCGCTGCACCACCTGATGATGCTCCTCCCAGCTCAGCACCGGGCTTTCGCCGGTGGTGCCCACCGCCAGAACGCCCGTAATGCCATTTTGAATCTGAAAACTGACCAGCTTCTCGATACCCTCGACATCCACCGTATCCCCGATAAACGGGGTGATCAGGGCGGTGCAACATTCGATTCTCATATTCCCTCCTCGTCACGACCCAAGCGCCCTCAGGCCGCTCAATCCGATTCTCCATTCACCAGTTCCATCAAATACTTGCCGTAATCGTTCTTCAACATATCGGCCGCCAGACACCGCACCTGTTCCCGCGAAATATAACCCAGCCGATAGGCGATTTCCTCGATGCAGGCGATTTTCAGCCCCTGCCGATCCTGGATGGCCTCCACATAGCTGGCGGCCTGCTGAAGGGCTTCATGCGTTCCGGTATCCAGCCAGGCAAAGCCGCGGCCCAGAAGTTCGACCCGAAGATATCCCCGGCGCAGATAGGCCAGATTGACATCGGTGATCTCAAGCTCGCCTCTGGCGGAAGGTTTCAGGTTTTCCGCAATGGCAATGACATCGTTGTCATACATGTAAAGCCCCGGCACCGCATAACTCGATTTGGGAGTTGCGGGTTTTTCCTCGATGCCGATCACATTGCCCGCATCGTCGAATTCAACAACCCCGTAACGCTCCGGATCCCGCACCAGATATCCGAACACCAGCCCGCCCTGTTTGAGCTGCACCGCGCGTTTCAGAATATCCGAAAGATTATGACCGTAGAAAATGTTATCTCCCAGAATGAGGCAGACCGGATCCTTTCCGATAAAAGATTTACCGATGACAAACGCCTGCGCCAGTCCTTCGGGTTTAGGTTGTTCCAGGTATGACAGGGAAATTCCGATCTGCGAACCATCCCCCAGCAGCCTTTTAAAATTCGGCAGGTCTTCCGGTGTTGAAATCAGAAGGATATCCCGAATTCCGGCCAGCATCAGGACGGACAGGGGATAGTAAATCATGGGTTTGTCATAGACCGGGAGCAACTGTTTGCTGACAACCCGCGTGATGGGATAGAGCCGGGTTCCGGAACCACCGGCCAGAATGATGCCTTTCATCATGTCATACGCTCCTTTTTTTCCTGCTTTTTACGATTCCATCGTCCATGTGTCAAGCGATAGTGCATACTTGGGTGATTTCCAATATAGGCATTTGGAAAAGCCCCCCTCTCCCCC
>JAJYBO010000256.1 GCA_021778975.1 Deltaproteobacteria bacterium | reverse complement strand
CAGCCTGGCCTGGGAGGCGGACATATGGGGCAAAATCCGCAAAAGTGTCGAGGCCAGTGAGGCCGGCGTGCAGGCCAGCGCCGCGGATCTGGCGGCTGCGACACTCAGCGCCCAATCCGAGCTGGCGGTGGATTATTTTCAGTTGCGGGTTCTTGACGCTCAGAAAAAGCTTTTGGACGACACGGTCGCCTGCTATCAAAAATCGCTGAAAATGACTCAAAATCGTTATGACAGCGGGATCGCCGCCATATCTGATGTGCTTCAGGCCGATACGCAACTGAAAACCACTCAGGCGCAAGCCATTGATCTCTTGACACAGCGGGCCAAAATGGAACACGCCATAGCGCTTCTGATCGGCAAACCGGCGTCGGATTTTTCTCTGCCCCCCACATCAGTGATGATGCAGATTCCCATTCCCCCGGTCGGACTTCCTTCGGAGCTTCTGGAACACCGGCCGGACATTGCGTCCGCGGAACGCAACATGGCGAAAACCAACGCGCAGATCGGCATTTCCGAAGCCGCTTACTTTCCGACGATTCGGCTTTCGGGATCCGCCGGATTTGATGCCTCCAACATTCTGGAGGTGATGTCGTGGCCGGCCAGATTCTGGTCGGTTGGTCCGGCGGTGTCTGAAACCCTTTTCGACGCCGGTCTGCGGAAAGCCCAAAGCCAGCAGGCCGTCGCCGCCTATGACCAGACCGTGGCAACCTATCGTCAAACGGTGTTGACCGCATTTCAGGAGGTGGAGGACAACCTGGCCGCGCTGCGAATACTGGAAAAGGAATCCGCCGTACAGGACAGCGCCGTAAACGCCGCCAGGCAGACGGTGCGCGTGATCGAAAACCAGTATCGGCAGGGAACGGTCGCCTATCTGAATGTGATCGCTTCCCAGACCACAGTCCTTTCTAACCAACGCACGGCGCTCGGTATTCAGGGAAACCGTCTGGCGGCCAGCGTTTTGCTCATCAAAGCGCTGGGCGGCGGCTGGAACTCGAACAGGCTTGGATGATTCCATGAAAAAAACATTTCCAGATACGGTCATCTTGACCGAAGTTGGCCCACGCGACGGATTTCAGTTCGAGAAAAAAATCGTTCCGACCTCATTCAAACAGGAGATTATTCTGCGTTTGGTACATGCCGGATTTCGGAACATTCAGGTAACGGCGTTTGTACATCCCCGAAAAGTGCCGCAGATGGCGGACGCGGAAACGCTGGTGGCGATGTTGCCGTCCATTCCCGATGTTGCGTTCAGCGCGCTGGCGCTGAACCTTACCGGTATCGAACGCGCCCATGCCGCGGGCATTTCCCATATCGAGGCATCCATATCCGCCAGCGACCGACACAGTCTGAACAATACGGGAATGCGTGCGGACGCGGCGCTGAAGATGGGCAGCCAGATGGTCGGTCTGTCCAAACAATACGACATGTGGGTTCGGGCCGGGATCCAGTGCGTGTTCGGCAGCGGTTATGAAGAGGCGATTCCGGTGAAAGCCATCGTTCAGGCGGTGCAATTACTCATAGACGCCGGCGCGGACGCTCTGTGTCTGGCGGACACCACCGGCATGGCAACCCCCATGAGCATTCGCAGCATCCTTGGCGCCGTCATGCCGGTCGTTCATGATATCCCCGTTATTCTGCACCTGCACGACACACGGGGACTTGGGCTGGTCAACGTGATGACAGCGCTATCCTGCGGTGTCACCCATTTCGATACCTCCATGGCGGGCATGGGCGGATGTCCGTTTGTTCCAAATGCAGCGGGCAACATTGCCACCGAAGACACCGCGCATCTTCTGTCATCCCTCGGTATAAATACCGGTTTGAACATCCCTGAAATCGCGGCCTGCGCCAGAGATGTGGAGGCGTTTTTCGGGAAAACATTTCCCGGAAAGATTTATCGGCTTCCGGAAGTTCTGGATTTAAAAGCCCCCAACTGACAGGGCTTGATCCGGATTTTCATGCCTTCACAGGCGTTACCAACGCTTTGTTTGGAAGCCTGCATCCGCAACGCGATATCCCACACAGCCTTGCAGGATATTCGGCCATCCTCGGAAGCCCCCGTAATGGCGGTTCTCAAATCTTCAGAAATATCGGACGCCGGTGCAACTCTCTTTTGTTCCGGGGTGTGACCAAAAAGCCCCAACTGGCAGTGCGTCAGTTTCAGCTTCAGGTTGTCTGTCAGTTTTCCGATGATGTCAGGCGCCGCACCCGTATCTTCGGCGATACGATGCGCCTCCGCACAGGAAATTTTTCCTTCCCTGCTTCGGTGTTCGATCATTTGACATATCTCTTCGGTGGTTTTGCGGGTGGATGTCATGGGCGTTTCTCCTGCATAATGTGATTTGTGTTTGTTTTTCGTTGAAAATTGAAGTATGAAAAACGACAGGGCTATTTTACCGATAATTCTGACACTCTCGTAAAAAGTCAAATTGATGATGGATATATGATATCTCCCATCCGACGTAAACCGACCCGGCAGATTCGGGTCGGATCCGTTAATGTCGGCGGCATGGCGCCGATAGTGGTTCAATCCATGACCAATACCCACACCCAGGACATTCCGGCGACCGTCGCACAGATACGCCGTCTGGAAGCCGCTGGCTGTGAGATCATTCGGGTCGCGGTTCCGGATCATGAAGCCGCTCAGGCAATTTCAGCGATCAAGCAGCAGATTTCCATCCCGCTGATTGCCGACATTCATTTCGATTACCGGCTCGCGATTGCCGCCGCCACAGCCGGTGCGGACGGGCTGCGCATCAACCCCGGCAACATTGGCGGCGTCCGAAAGATTCAGGACGTGGTCGCATGCGCCAGGTCTTTTCAAATTCCCATCCGGATTGGCGTCAACGCCGGATCTCTTGAGAAGGATATAATCAAAAAACATGGCGGCGTCAATGCTCCAGCAATGGTCGAAAGTGCGGTCCGGCATATCGAAATGCTTCGATCAATGGACTTTCATGAGCTGAAAGTCTCTATCAAGGCGTCTGACGTTCATCGAACGCTCGAAGCCTACCGGTTGCTGTCTCGGGCAACCGATCTGCCGCTGCATGTCGGCGTGACGGAGGCTGGCTCGCTTTATTCCGGCATCGTCAAGTCGTCGCTGGGCATCGGGATGCTGCTGTATGAAGGCATTGGCGATACGCTTCGGGTCTCACTGACCCGAGATCCGGTCGAAGAAATCCGAACCGGCTACGAAATTCTCAAGGCGTTGAATATCCGGCGCAGGGGGCCTGAAATCATTTCCTGCCCAACTTGCGGCAGATGCAACATCAATCTTTTCGATATCGTGGAACAGGTCGAAAAGGCGCTTCTGACCAGCACTCTGGATATCAAAATCGCCATCATGGGCTGTGTGGTCAACGGCCCTGGCGAAGCGCGAGAGTCCGACATCGGCATTGCTGGAGGTGACGGCATCGGCATCTTGTTCAGACGTGGTGAGGTGGTCAAACAATTTCCACAAGAGAAACTGGTGACAGTTCTGCTCGACGAGATATCCCGCATTCAACCGCAGGAAATGAATTGAAACCGCACTCAATGCTGCGCCCAGGCATCCGACAACTTATGACAACAGTTTTCTATGACAGAAAGGACACGTATGGCTAAAAAGGAAAAAACGGCAATTTCTCCGACGCGGGCGGAAGATTATCCGGAATGGTATCAACAGGTGGTCAAGGCATCGGATATGGCGGAAAAGTCCCCGGTGCGGGGATGTATGGTCATCAAGCCCTGGGGATACGCTTTGTGGGAAAACATGGTCCGCGTACTGGATGACATGTTCAAGGATACCGGCGTGAAAAACGCATACTTTCCACTGTTCATCCCCTTGAGTTTTTTGCAGAAAGAAGCCGATCATGTCGAGGGATTCGCCAAGGAATGTGCGGTCGTCACCCATCACCGGCTGGAAAAAGGCGCGGACGGCGAACTGAAGCCCGCCGGTCT
>JAJYBO010000035.1 GCA_021778975.1 Deltaproteobacteria bacterium | reverse complement strand
GAGAAAATCGGAGAGCGCCAGTCCTGGCATCAGTTCATTCCCTACACGGACAGGGTGGACTACATGAACGGCACCGCCAACAATCTGGCGTATCTGATGGCGGTGGAACAGCTTGCCGGGGTTCAGGTTCCGGAGCGCGCCCAGTATATCCGGGTGATGCTGAGTGAACTTTTCCGCCTGAACAACCATCTGATCTGGTTCGCCACGTTCGCCCACGATCTGGGCGCCATGACGCCCAATTTCTACACGTTCCGGGAACGCGAACAGATCATGGACATCGTGGAGATGATTACAGGCGGAAGGCTCCATCCGTCGTGGTTTCGCATCGGAGGCGTTGCGGCCGACCTGCCGGAAGGCTGGAAGGCGGCTGTGGACGCGCTGGTGCGGGTTTTCCCGGACCGGTTGAAAGAATATGAAGCCCTGACGACCCGAAACCCCATTTTCAAGGCGCGCACTCAGGGTATCGGCCGTATTTCTCTGGCCGATGCGATTGACTGGGGCGTCAGCGGCCCCGTGCTGCGCGCCTGCGGCCTGGCGTGGGATCTGCGCAGGAAGTTTCCCTATTCCGGCTATCAGAACTTCGCTTTCGAGATTCCGACAGCCGTCGAAGGCGATTGCTACGCCCGGTATCTGGTGCGGGTGGAAGAAATGCGGCAAAGCCTCCGGATTGTTCAGCAGGCGGCGGACGCCATGCCGAACGGCCCGTGTCTGAGTGAAAACTGCCGCTTCTGCATACCGCCCAAGGCTGCCACGCTTCAGGACATCGAGACACTGATCCACCATTTCATTCATGTGTCCCGGGGTCCGAAAATCCCTGAAGGGGAAATGTACGCCGCCGCCGAATCGCCACGCGGAGATCAGGGTTACTACATTGTCAGCGACGGCGGAACCAGCGCCTACCGGCTGCGGATCCGCACGCCCGGGTTTGCCAATGCGCAGGCCCTGCCGATCATGGCGCAGGGAGCTTCTGTTTCTGATTTCGTCGCTATTATCGGTTCTGTGGATTATCTGATGCCGGATATTGACCGCTAAAGAGGGCGCGGACGTTTTCTATTTTTTGAAACCGAACTCACGATATCCGATCAAAATGCGAAAACTGCATGGTAAAGGTACCCCTCCCCTGAGACGCCGATCGAATGGCTGTGGAATATCCAAACATCCGCGCTAACGGTACACTGGCCCGGATGGACTGAACCCCAATCTTGGGTTCGATGGCCTCGATTTTTCCGCCACGGCTGTTGAGGTCTCCTATGACTTCTCCCATAAACAAATCCGGAACCAGAATTTCCACATCCATGATCGGATCCAGAAGATAGGGCGCTCCTTTGGAAAGAGCCTCTTTACACGCCATGGAAGCCCCCACTTTATACGCCAGCTCCGTTCCTTGAGATTCATGGGATGCGCCATCGGTCAGAACGGCCTCGATATCCACAACCGGATACCCCATGAGCGCCCCGCTTTCCAGCGATTCCATGACACCGGTTTCGATGGATTTGATAAACGGAGCGGGTATTTTGTCTTCCGGAATTTCAGACACAAACCGGCTGCCAGTTCCCCGCGAAAGCGGTTTCAGCGTAATGCAAACTTCCGCATAATGACGCTGCCCCGCAACTTCCCTGTCGAATACGGCGGTTGCGGAAGCCTCCTTTTCGATGGCTTCCCGATACACCACCTGGGGTTTTCCGACATGAACGCTGGTATTGAACTCGCGCTGCATCCGGCTGATAATGATTTCAAGGTGCAGCTCCCCCATACCGGACAGAATTTTCTGCCCTGTGTTTTCATCTTCCTTGACCCGCAACGTCGGATCTTCGGCCAGAAATTTCTCCAGCACCTGATCCAGCTTTTCCTGATCCGAATGGGTCGCCGGTTCGATGGCCAGCGATATAACCGGCTCATAAAATTCTATTTTTTCAAGAAGAACGGGATGGGATGGCTGACACAGCGTTTCACCGGTCGAAGATTCCTTCAACCCCATGACGCCCACGATAGAACCAGCGCCGGCTTCCTCGATCCGATCCCGCTTGTTGGCATGCATCTGAAGAATGCGAGACAGCTTTTCTTTCTTGTTCCGGCTGGGATTGAACACGTCATCGCCAGCCTTGATCTTTCCGCTATAAATCCGAATGAAGGACAGCTTGCGGCCCTCTGCCATGGACACCTTGAATATCAAAGCAGCGAGCGGCGCTTTGTCCACCGGCGGACATTCGACAGAATCCCCTGTTTGCGGGTGAACGCCTTTGATGGGCGGAACATCGGCGGGACTGGGCAAAAACTGAACAATGGCATCCAGAAGCGGCTGCACGCCTTTGTTTCTCAGCGCTGATCCACACAGCACCGGCACCAGCTTCAGCCCGATGGTGGCCTTACGCACCGCCTCCAGCAGTACACCCGTTTCGACGGAGCTTTCAGAAAGATATGCCTCCATGATCTGATCATCCGTTTCCGCCAGCATTTCCATCAGTTTTTCACGATGAAGCTGTGCGGTTTCCAGATATTCTTCAGAAATATCCTCCTGAACGAAAGTGGCGCCCAGTGAATCGTCGTCCCAGAGAATTTGCTTCATATGGATCAGGTCAATCACCCCCCTGAAAGATTCTTCACTGCCGACAGGAATCTGTAAAACCAGCGGCGCTGCATGAAGCCTGGATTTCATCATATCTATGACACGCTCGAAATCCGCGCCGATTCTATCCATCTTGTTGACAAACGCAATCTTGGGAACATGATATTTGTCGGCCTGACGCCATACGGTTTCGGATTGAGGCTCGACCCCGCCCACCGCGCAAAAGACACCAATAGCGCCATCCAAAACCCGGAGCGATCTCTCTACCTCGATAGTGAAATCCACATGTCCCGGCGTGTCTATCAACTGGATGTCACAATCTTTCCAGTGGCAGGTAGTAACCGCCGACGTAATGGTAATGCCACGTTCCTGCTCATCGGGCATCCAATCCATAACGGCTTCCCCGTCATGGACTTCTCCCATTTTGTGAGATTTGCCTGTATAATAAAGAATCCGTTCGGTAACGGTTGTTTTTCCGGCGTCAATGTGAGCGATGATGCCGATGTTACGGATAGCCTGTATTTTTTGCTTTTTCATGGCGTTCAACCTGTTGGAATTTAAAAAAGAAGAATTTTATGGCAATGCCGGTTTGAAGTCAAGGAAATGCACATTTGGAAAAAACGGCCCCTCGCGCTGCTGCACCAAACGGACGCGCCGCGTGGCGGCAAACCGCCGGTTGCCTCTATGCACCAGACATGCTAACGTGAGCGACATTCATTCGATGGCTTTTTTTAAGACAATGGTCAGGAGATTTCCCACAACATGCAATGTTTTCCAGGCCGTTTGAAATTTCTGGACATTGGCGCCGGCAAGTCATCCGGAACCCTGTCGGTGTGTTCGTCCCATTCCATAGTGCTGCAAACGGCCATGACGCTGGCCGCGCAGGAAAACCGGCCGTTTCTGGTGGAAGCGACCCCAGGCCAGGTCAATCAATTCGGGGGATATTCAGACATGACCCCCGCGGTATTTGCGGCTTATATCCGGAGGCTGGCAAAAACAGCGGGGCTGCCCGAAGCGCACATCGTTATCGGCGCGGACCACCTCGGCCCCCATCTCTGGAAGCATGAACCCGCCGCCGTCGCAATGGCGAAATCAGCGGAACTGGCGCGGCAATGCGTCGTCGCCGGATTCAAAAAGATTCACCTGGATACCGATATCGCCTGCGCCGATGATCCTCCCGGAAAACTAAATCCCGAAACAGCCGCCAGAAGAGCGGCAAGGCTCTGTCTGACAGCGGAAATCACGGCGGCGGACAGCGCTTTTTGCGATGACGATCTGCCTGTATATGTCATCGGCAATGAAGTCCCCTCACCGGGCGGCAGCCTGGAAGACACCCCTGTGTCCATCACCGATTCGGACACGCTAAGGTCATCGCTGCAACTTTTCGAGCGGATTTTTCATGAAATGGACGTTTCAGCAGCATGGCAGCGCGTCATCGCTGTTGTGGTTCAGCCTGGGGTGGATTTCGGAAATCAGCACATCACCCCCTATCGGCGACAATACGCCACCGCTCTGTCAAAGGCTTTCAGGGACTTGCCGGATGGCATGCGGTTCGAGATTCATTCCACGGACTTTCAGCCGTCCGGCGCACTCCGGCGGATGGTCGAAGATCATTTCAACCTGCTCAAAGCAGGGCCGCGCCTGACGTTTGCATTCCGAAAAGCGATGCTGGCGCTGGAACATATCGAAGCCGAAATTCCGGACATCGAACACCGGTCGCATCTGCGTCAGATCATGACAAAATTGATGCATCAATCCCCCTGTCACTGGCAATCTCACTATCG
Organism: Deltaproteobacteria bacterium; assembly: GCA_021778975.1. Classification (GTDB taxonomy): domain Bacteria; phylum Desulfobacterota; class Desulfobacteria; order Desulfobacterales; family Desulfatirhabdiaceae; genus RAAP-1. The sequence continues at coordinate 12,285 of JAJYBO010000035.1, read as the reverse complement.
GGGATCCCCGGAAACCATACGGTTTTTACAATATTTCAGCTATAAAGACCGCATCCGGTATTACTGGAATCACCCGGAAGCGATAACCGCCGTAGAGCGCCTGTATCACAATCTGAGCCGTCCTGTTCCGGAGGCGCTGCTCCGGCAGTATCTGCCTGATAGATATCTCGAAATAGCGGACAGCGCGGGGTCTTTCGACCCGCTGGCTATTGTTCGCCATTATATTCAAGAGGCGCTGAGGGCTTACCTCGATGCCTGCGCATGATCCGCCACGCTGCTGGACCGCTGAAGCGATACGCTGTCCGCCATTTGTTGCAACGCGGCGGACTGTCCGCTGATTTTTTTCAATAAAATGGTGGAAACCTTTTGCCAGAAATCCGATGGCAGCACTGGACGGACAGAGGCGTCAGCGTCATTCGGATCTGTAAACATGAACATCAGTTGCGTCAAACCGGCGCCGGGCGGATAGCTCGGCGTGGAAACCCACCCGTCACCATCCCTATCTACATAAGGATCCTGGGCCATTACGGTTTTCAGATCAATGGATGGCGCATTCAATTGATAGGCGGCATTGAGTTTTTCTATCAGATAATTGGCGATCAGCGCCTGTCCGGTATATCCGGGATGCACGCCGTCCAGGCTGAAGGTGCTGCCTCTGGACCATTTCCGGCTCAATGTCTTTCCACCGACTGTCACCGGCGTCGCACCGCTCAGGACATTATCTATATAAGCACCGATATCCAGCACCGCCACGTTACGATAAGAACCGGCGGCTGCCTTGATGGCGGCGTTGAAACTGTCAATGCGGGACATGACATATTGCTGCTCGGATTCCGACAGCACCATGCCGTCCTGCTGAACACCGTTATTTTCAAGAACTGCATTGACATCATCAATGGAGGCTCCGTTCTGCAACAACGCATACATGCAGGCGAATGTCAACAGCGATACCCGATCTCCCTTGAACGGGTCGGTAATGGCGGCTCCGGGCTGCGCCACCCGCTGAAATGCGCCGGGAACCTGATACTTCGGATTGACCTGCTGCAGATAGAATTCCAGATCGTCCGAATCGAACAGATAGCCGACGGCGCTGTAATACGGCAGGGTCATGAGAAATATCTGGGTGCGGTTATCGCCCAGGGGGTTTTCCTGATGAAGGCGTTCCAGAATATGATTCAACTGGGTGGTGAAATCACTGACGTCCGTCATGTTGCGCTGAATCGCCTGCGACGTGTAAGGGTCGAAACTGACCAGCCCTTTGGAGCGAGCTGCCTGCAAGAACAGGTTCAGCACAGGTGAAATTTTAGACGACACCGCATCCAGCGGCAGTGGAATATAGAAAGGGTTGCTGCCACCGGTTCCCAGCGTCGCAAGGCTGGAATCGTTGTTGCCAATCCAGAGAAATATAACGGCGATACTTCCGTCCTGCGCCGCTTCCTGACGTTTCAGCAGGGTCAGCGCCGCATCGAGTTGGGTGACGGACTGCCCGGCCACGACATTGATTGGATACAGCACCCTGTCATAATTATCCTGAAACTGAAACGGCCAGTCGCTGTTGCAGCGATAGGCGTCCGTCAAATAAGACGCCGTAGCGCCCACCCGCTTATAGTATTCGTAGCCTTCTATGGAAAAAATATCGGCGCCGTCCACCCCCAGGTTGGTCGGTATCTGGAACGGCAGCAGACGATGCCCGTAAAAATCGCACAAAGGCTGAGAAAACTTCACCGACAGTACGGTTGACAGAGAATTGACCGTTTGCTGAAGATAGGCGTTCAGGGTGTTTTCGACATTGTCGCTGGCATCCATCGTTCCCTGGGTCAGGCTGTCGCCAAGAGCGATGATCTGCACATCCGTGGCGTGGCATATCCCGGTCAGCCACATGACACCCACAACCAGCGTAATCGGAACGACACCCGGCCAGCATTTCCCCCGCACATGACGTTGACGCGCCACCACCATGAAACCACCTCCCTCTCTCCCTAACCGCTTCCCAGAGCGTCCGGGAGTCATACGTCTCACTTACATCTTTCCGCAATATCGGCGTCCATGCTGAACCGCTGGGTTTTATCCCATTTATGCGCGCGATGCACGATAAAATCGTCATACGCGCCTTTCAGCACGACAGGTATCCAGAGCTGACAATAGGTAAAATAGGACAGAACGATCAGTACAATGTTGCTCAAGCTGTCTTCCCGCTCTCTGGACAGCGCGATAATCAGTTCCAGCACAAACAACCCGAATGCAAAAAACCAGACTTCGCTGTACGGCCCTGGCACCGGAATGGTGATGAGGCCAAAAACCGCCAGCACAAACAATAGATCGGACAGCAAAATCGCCGCAAAAAACAGATAATACACCGCCATCGCATAAAAGAGTTCCATCCCGATCACACGGGGCTTGATGCGGAAAATATGGGCAAGATGCTTTTCGAGAACATAGTTGTTCCCCCTTGCCCAGCGCACCCGCTGTCGGAACCAGACCCTGAGAGTTTCCGGCTCCTGCTCCCAGCTCACGGCGTAAGGAACCACCTTGATCAGATACCCGGCTTCATAAATTCGAATGGAAAGCTCGGTGTCTTCTGTGAGCGCCTCTTCATCCCAGCCGCCCAGCTTTTCCAGCAGCGACCGGTGAACCAGATAATTGGTGCCGGGCAGCGTCGCCATTCGGAACAGATTCCAGCGCCCGGCCTGGATAATCCACTGAAACGCCAGTCCTTCAAGATTGATGAAACGCGTCAAAAGATTCTTGCTCTTGTTGATACATCTGAACTGGCCGATCACCGCACCCAGTCGCTGGTTGCTGACAAGCTGACGGGCCAGATGAATCACCGAATCGGGTTCCGGACGATTATCCGCATCGAAAATCCCGATCACATCATATTTACAGATTTTCAACCCCAGATTCAATGCCGCGGACTTGCCCCGCGCCGCAACCTCTGAAGGCACGTCAAAAAGCCTTATGCGAGGATCTTGCTGCGCGGCTCTGGCCACCTGCGCCGCGGTGTCATCCGTACTGCCATCGTTAATGACCAGAAATTCAATCTTGTCTCTGGGATAATTCATATTTGTCAGGGCTTCGAGCGTTCCGGCGATCACCATCCCTTCGTTGTGCGCCGGAATCATGAGGGAAATGTCAGGAAGCTCCGGATCGGCCTGCTCGATGTCTCTTTTGGTACGCAACGAGCGGAATCCGTACCGATACCCGTTCAGAAACAGTATGAACTGGTAACCCAGCATAAACCAGATGATAACCACGCTGAAAACAAACAGATAATTGAGCGCCAGATTGGAAAACATGCACTAACCCTTTCGTGTACGGGAAAAAGCCCGTCTGACCAGAATGGACATATACAAAAACCCCATCAGGCCGCAGGTGACGGCCCCGAAAATGACGATTGCCGTGGCGCTGTACAGGCTGGTGGTATTGACGATCACCGAGGCCGTACTGTCTGCAATCACATCCACCCGGTGACTGCCGCTGGGCAGCCGGACATTCCAGTACCCGGCGTAGGGAAAGGCATGTCCCCCGTAAGAGGCGCCATCCACCAGAATGTCATGAGGCTCGCGGTTCAGCATGGCCAATGCCCGCGTCATGGAATTGTAGGTAAAACCAAATCCCTGTTTATTGGGGCCCAGCGTCTCCATATCACCATTGAACCGCAGCAACCGCATATCCAGCGCCGATGTATCCACCAGACGAAATCTGGGTTTGAACGGCGTAATCCGGTGATCGCCCGGCGGCATGACAATGCTGTCTTTTCCCCAGCCCGGCCATATTTGATGGTCCACCCGGTAATTTTGCCACTGTCCCGGCGCTTTCAGAATCACCGGAATACCAGACGCCACGGTCCAGGAATTTGACAGGGTGTCCACCTCGACGGTATGCGCCATTACCCTGGATAGCAATTCCATGTCCTGATAGGGAATGGTGCCCTCGCTGTACAGCGCCACCCTGCCGGATCCCTGTCCTCCCGCGGAAACCACGGTCTGCGCCAGTTCGACGCCCATATCCGTCGGGGTCGGCGCCGAGGATTTAGCGATATCCCGATCCGGAACAACGTTGATATCAAACATCAATCGCCGGGGATCCGGGACCAGCTTGAGATAGGTCTCTGCAAACTTCTGATACCGTTCCGGGCTGTCCGCCCAGAAATGCGCGGGGTCTTCTACCTGAAGTGTGAACGGATACCGTTTCATGAGCGGCAGAATCAGCCGGGAATCCACCCCTGTATCCCGATTGACGGTTTTGGAATGCAGACTGTCCAGCATGGTGACGATCACTTCCATATCTCGAGATGCGGCGATCGGCGTAATTCTGTCGAGCAGTTCCTGATGCCATGTCAGCACCCGCTGAGAACGATATGCCTCGAATTTCTTCAACGCCCCCGGATTACGCCGCCAGTAATAGGGCGACTTGGGATTGAACAGCAATATCGGATCGAAATGCGCCTGCGCGCTAAACGCCGTTCGGGTCGCCGCGCCCATTGGCAAATAAGATTTGGGCGTTTCGGGTCCGTTCGCGGTATCATAGTTCAACTCCGCGATATTGACCCCGTCCCAATCGTATTTTTTCAGAAAATCCGCCGCAAAATCAAATACTGCCTGACGGCATTCGGGAATATCCAGATCCATCTGATGACGCCACCCCACAACGCCATCCGCGCCGGTCGCGGTTTTGGCCCGCCACTCCGGATGGTCTTCCCAGAATTTCATGCTGACATGCGGAAACTCGAACCAGGCATAGACCAGAATGCCATTCCGGTGGCAGACATCCACCAGGTGCTGATAATTATACGACCATTTTGGCCAGAACTGATAAGCCGCCGCATAAATGGCGCGCACCCCCATCTTGCTCCATCGCTCGGCCATCTTGTCCTCGGCGCCCTGACGTTTGGAAAGCGCGGGATCGAAATACAATTCGACCTGACGACGCTGCACCGGCAGATCCAGTCTGAATCCCTCCGTCAGATAGTGAATCAGTTCAGGGTACCGGGTATAGCCCAGTTTGGTGACCGGATCCAGCCGCGCGCTCAGATACAGAAATCGCCCGTCCTGAAGCCCGCCCAACAGGGCTACCGGCAACTCGCTTTCTTCATCCCTGGCATATACCGTCAGCGTCTTGGGCACGGTAAACCGCAGGACCTTCGCAGGCGGATTCCAGGTGATTTTCTCGGTTCCGTACATCATTTCATCAATCGTACGCATCCGAATCGCACGGCGTTGGTGACGAATCCCCAGGCTCTGCGTCAACAGACTGGCGGGACCATCCAGCACAAGCCGCCCGCCTTTTTTGACAAATGATTGAATTTGCTTAACCTTTTCCGCAGACAACTTCACGGCGACCCCATAGGGTACGGCCAGGATTGTATCATCCGGCAATCGCTCGACATCGAAAGTCTTCCCGTCCTGCGCGGTAGTGTGAATACCATACACCGAAAGCGCGCTGATGAAACTCGCCATATCGTTTTGATCCATCCGGGAAAGACCATCACTGGTCAGAACGACCGCATCCGGCTGTTCCAGAACGGATGCGGCCGCTGTCTTATGGTGAAACTTGCGCCGAATCCAGGACATGAATTTATCCCACCGGCTGGCGACAGGCGCCTGCCCCTGCGGCGCCGCGATTTCATTGACGCCCTCCATCACCAGAACGGAGTTTGGAAGCACTGTACCGGGGTCGCTATACGGTTTCTTGCCTTTCAATTCCGTATAGGCCTCTCCGGTAATCCCGCCATCGGCCTGCAGATAGAAGCGGTGAATATAGGTGGGGCCGGCTGGCAGCGTCACGGGCGCTGAAGCCGTCTGAACCAGAAAATCGCCAAGCTGAACCCGCAAATTGTAATCCCGAATCGAAACGAACTGATACCCAAGTTTCTGGATGCCTTCCACAACGGCCTGAAGATATTTGATATCCAGAAACGGATGGAAAAAAAACGATGCGATGCCATCGCGCACCACCAGCATCCGTTTGGCATTTTGAACCACATCTTCCGGATCCGGTTTTTCTATGGGAATAAATCCGATATCTTCCGGAATGATGAAGCGCCCGAACCGGTCAATTGTGGTAAACGGGAAATATTCTCCGGCCTCGGTCTCATTCACCGACGACACACGCTCATAGGAAGAATTGAAAAACTTGTCCAGGGTCTTGTATGTATTCTCGGAAGCCACATAATGCGGGGTTTCCCAGGTGACCGGATATATCTGATTGGCGAAACATTCTTCAAGGCCAGTCCGTAATTTTTGTTCCACAACGGCCTGAGAATCCCGATACGCCGGTTTGTCGGCCTGCGCATCCCAGAACTCGTAGTCATCGCCGCTTTTTCCTCGATACTGGTGGGTCACGCCGTGCATGACGATGCTGCCGCCATGAGCCACCATATAGTGCAGAGCGCGGACAAATTGTGGGCGATCCGAAAGATAAATTTCTTCTTTGGCTTCTGGATCCTTGAAAATCGGAATCAGCGCCACCTGAAACGGCACATGCTTGCTGTACAGATAGTCGGCAACCGCCTGAAGTTCTTCTGGATCAGATTCCACGGAAACATCTTCGATACGCACCAGCGCCTTGTGCGACTCCGGATGCTGAACTCCGAAAAAATCATGCAGCAAATCACAGAAGGCGATATACCGGTCGCCCTCTTCCGCATAGGAAAATGGTGAATCCGCACAATACCAGAAGTTGCCGGAACGCACGATATAGGGCATGGAACCACTGTCCTGACCATTGCTGCGCTGAACGGCGGTCGCCAGAACCTGCACCCGCGCCGGATCCAGAATCTGAATGGGAAACAAAGACGGCTCTCCTTTAATCAGGGACTGCCCCTTATACAGCACCGTGTTATAGCCGGTCAGCACAGGCCCGTCTGCAATCCGAAATCCCAGACCGGCGGTAAACCGTTCATCTTTTAAAAGCTCGGAGGCATGGTCCCCCAGCCAGAATACAGGAATTCGCGCGGTCCGGATATCCGCCAGAAGTGTCTGAGGAAATTTGGCGATGCGATCGTCAACCCCCATCACAATGAGAAACCGATATCGGGAAAGCTCTCCGGGTTTGTAGCTTTCCATGGTTTGAAGCGTTCCCTTCAGACCAAAATGCCCCAGCAGATCCAGCATATGGTTTCCATCAATCAGTCCTGGCGGCAACTGCCCTGTCAGCAGGCTGTTATGAACGATCAAAACATCGCCGACGGATGGCTTCAGAAGCTGCGGTGTCGCCGCGGCGGCGTTATATGTTCCCCAAAAGAGAAACAGGGACAGAAAAAACACGATCCGAAACATCGAAACGTTCCGGCATATTCGGGGTGCAGGATTTTGTACCATATCTTTCACTCGTTGTGATGTGCCGCGGCAGCGGCGTCGAATGGCAGAGGGCTGTCCGCCCGGCCCGCCACATGATTCAGCGCCTGGATGATGCGGCGGCATGCCTGGCCGTCGCCGTAGGGATTCACCGCTTCTGACATGCGCCGGTAGGCTTCCGGACAGGAAAGAAGCCGGGTGGCTTCCTCCACGATACGGGACATGTCTGTTCCCACCAGCTTCGCGGTTCCGGCGGCAATACCTTCCGGACGTTCGGTCGTATCTCGCAAAACCAGCACCGGCTTGCCAAGTCCCGGTGCTTCTTCCTGAATGCCTCCGGAATCCGTCAGGATGAGATAAGCATTTTTCATGAAATGCACTGTTTCAAAATAATCAACGGGATCCAGCAGCAAAATCCGTTCCCGATCCGCCAAAAGAGGCATCACCGTGTCTCGCACCGCAGGGCTCAGGTGAACGGGAAACACCACCACAATATCTGGATGCATCTGAACCAGTTGCAAAATCGCCTTGCAAATGCGAACTTGAGGTTCGCCCTGACTTTCGCGGCGATGCGATGTCACGAACAGCATACGACGATTCTCCGCTGCAATCTGCTGAATCACAGGGTGATGACAGGGCCGGTTCCAGCTCACGACATCTTTCAGCGCGTCAATCACCGTATTGCCCGTCAGCCATATGCGTTCCGGAGCAACGCCTTCCACCCGAAGATTGTCAACAGCGGTCGCTGTCGGCGCAAAATGGATATCCGTCACCACCGTCGTCAACCGGCGGTTGATCTCTTCCGGAAAGGGGTTGTAGCGGTTCTGCGTTCTGAGACCGGCCTCCACATGGGCCACCGAAATTTTATGATAAAAGGCGGCCAGCGCGCCGGCAAAGGTGGTGGACGTATCGCCCTGCACCACCACGAAATCCGGTTTTTCGTTCGCCAGAATGGTATCCAGCCCGCGAACCGCATTCGCCATGATTTCCGCCAGCGTCTGACGGGGGCGAATAATGCCGATATCGTATTCAGGTGTTATGGAAAACAGATCCAACACCTGGTCCAGCATTTCCCGATGCTGCGCCGTAACGATTGTCAGCGGCTGAAAGGACTCCGGCATCTGGCGCATACGCCGGATCAGCGGCACCAGCTTGATAGCCTCGGGACGGGTCCCGAAAATGAACGCCGTCTTGATGGGCGTATGGAGAGAGATCATGGTATTGCTCGCATCTGATGATTGGTGTGGCCGAGACATGCGACAACCTCCCGCCGCCATGTTGCCCGGGCATCGGAGTCCGCAGCGGGAATATGGGTCAGCAGATTGGCAAGTTCCGTATCGGTTGGCGACAATTCCCCATCTGAATTCAAAACCGGTACGCCAGAACGCAGCGGAAATGCACTCCCTTCCGGAACCCACCGTATGGGGATAGATGACGATACATCCATCAGCGCTTCATATCGCGCCCCCAGGGGTGCATTCCCCCGGCACGAGGCTGAATTGAACCGCACATACAACTTCGGCGTCTCAGGTTCACAGGGTTGAGATTCAATATTCCGAAAAAGGTGACGTACGGCCGCAAACGCTCTGGAACGGATATGTCCGTCAGACCTCACGACTTTTCCGGGATTGCGGGGAAAGGTCTCGTTAAATTTATCCTTGAAAAATTCATAGATGTACGTTCTGGGAGAAAGACATGCGGCAACGGAACTCCAGAACGCCGCCTGAACCGGATCCAGCGTCACATTGGGGGCCTCGTTTCCCGATTCGAGAACAAACACGGGCTTGTGCAGATCCAGCGCCGTGGACAGCAAATTCACCGTCGCTTTCAACGTGGCATGTCCCATATCCGGATACCCATTGTTGGTATAGGCGGACAGCCCTACGGCATCCGCCATCGCTATCCAGCCGGGCAGGTCGAATGCCGCAAACGCCGGCCTGCCCATGACAAACTTTTCGGCCATACAGCCGCTGAACTGAAGAATAAACGGAACATCCACCCTGCCGCTGATTTCATGCCAGAGGGCGCGGCAACGCTCATAGCGTTCGACAAACCAGTCGTTCAGCGATTTGACGAAGTCGAAATACGCCAGATCGGCTTTACCGAAGCGCCGGTCCGTTTCGTTCAATGGCATGGGAACATCGCCCAAGGAAGTAAACTTCGTTTGGTATTCCTGGTTCAATGCGCCGATATTTCCGAAACGGTTGCCGAGCCAGCGGCGCCACCACAATGCCGCGGAATGGGTGTATTGAACGATCTCGTAGCGAAGGGAATCATCCATAAATTCCAGAAAACCACCCCGCTCCGAACTGAACGGTTCGCTGAAAGGCCCTAAATTGATCCCGATAAGATAGGGAAGATGGCCATAATGTGCGGCATAATATCGGGTTTCTTCTTCCATCCAGGCCGCGTAGTCGTCTTTTCCGACTGTTGTCAGAAAGCAATCCGACGGCGGCTTTCCGTTGGGGAGTCGCCCGGGTTCGGTCAATATCCGGTCGTAAAGATAATAGGTGCGACCGCCATGACGGTCCGGAAGATATGCGGCGTCAATACGGGCAAATATCAGACACAGATGGTGTGCAGCAATATCTTCGACAATGGCGTTGAGCGCTGCAAGAGATGCTGGATCTTCCCAGACATGTGCTGGCGGCACCAGATTGATGACTTTCGCGCCCGCCTGCTGCGCGATATCCACCAACTGACAGCCTTCAGACGCGCTTTTGATGAAATCGAAATGAATGACAAAACCCGGCAGGGGAATTTCAGCGCTTGCGGAAGCCAGCGGCAATGACAGGCATGGCAAGGATATCAATACTAATATCCCGCATATTTTCAGTATCATATATACAACTCAGACATAGATGCAGACGATTGGCGCTGATTCCCGAACGGAAACCGATGACAGTTCTTTTCAATCTGGAATAAAATTTGTTTTTTTATCCTTTGTATCCGAATAAGTCAAACAATTGTGACGGCTTCGTAAAAAGTCCGGATGCTGCGTTGCGCCGCATCCTTCGTCATTGCAGCGCACCACAAGTACGCTTCATTCCTCAGGATTTGCGCGCCTTGCCTGCGAACTTTTTACGAAGCCGTCCGAAATTCGACTTTTTACGAGGGCATCAATTGTGATGCTCTCGTAAATTGTTCAAGACAGGCAGGATAACACGAGATCGTTCCATATCGTGCAATGAGACAGCGATTTATTAATGAGACAGCGATTTATTTCGGATCACAAGTTCGGGGAAGACCTGTGAGTGCATGAAATGTGGACAGCCTTGCAACTCTGAACAAAAAGAAGTTTTTGAAATATCATATTATTGGTTTGATATTTCAAGCATAACAGGTTAGGCTCACACCATGAAGATTGTTGATAGAATTCATGACCGGGAGATAATAGCCAAATGGATAAAGATATTTCCCGTTTTGGCAATTCTTGGCCCCAGACAGTGCGGAAAAACAACATTGGTCCGGACAATGCGTGCCGACCACTATTTTGATCTCGAAAATCCTCAGGATGTTGCCCGTCTGGATCAACCGCAACTGGCTCTCGAAGACTTGACAGGACTTATCGTTATTGATGAAATTCAGCGGGCCCCCGAGCTGTTTCCTTTGCTGCGTTATCTTGTTGATCAAGACAAAAACCGGAAGTTTGTGATTTTGGGAAGTGCATCACGAGATTTGATCCGGCAAAGCTCGGAAACTCTGGCCGGTCGAATCGCCTATTATTATCTGGGTGGATTCCGTTTGCAGGATATCGGCGCGGAGAACATGAAAATTTTATGGTTGCGCGGCGGATTGCCCCGGTCCTTTCTGGCCGATTCGGGCGAAGAGAGTCAACTATGGCGCAACCAATATGTAACAACCTTTCTGGAACGGGATATCCCGCAGCTTGGCATCACAATCCCCGCTCGAACGCTTCGGCGATTCTGGCTCATGCTGAGTCATTATCATGGTCAGATTCTGAATTACGCCGAATTGGGGCGATCTTTCGGGATCTCCGATATGACGGTCCGCAAGTACTGTGATATTTTGGAGGGCACATTCATGATCCGCATCCTCCAGCCCTGGTTCGCCAATGTTGGTAAACGGGTTGTGAAACGGCCCAAATTATATCTCAGAGATTCCGGGCTTTTTCACACCCTGTCATCAATCGAAAGACCGGAGCAGTTATTTACCTCTCCCAGGCTGGGTGCTTCCTGGGAGGGTTTTGCCCTGGAATGCGTTTGCCGGACTCTGGGAAAAGAAGACACCGATCTCTACTTTTGGCATACTCATGGCGGCGCGGAACTCGATCTTTTCTGGCAATGGGGAGGACAAAACTGGGGGGTGGAATTCAAATATGAAGATGCTCCCCGCTTGAACCGATCCATGCAGACTGCGATGGATGATTTGCAGTTGGCGGGGTTGTGGGTTGTTTATCCGGGAAAAGCAACCTATGGCTTGACGAAGAATATCAAGGTGATGCCTCTTTCGGAGATGGGGGCTGCATGGAATTATTTAATGGATTTTAATATCACATTGAACTGAACCAGTTCCATATATGCTGAAAGCATTGACAAAAAGTGACGGGTTATTTATAAGAAACTGCAATCCAGTCATGAAGGCTGTCAGGAAAATCTGTCAAAAATCATTGTGTCAAACCACCAAAGGCTACGGTCAGGAAGGCGGTATCCATGCGGGGTTTTTAAGGAGATTTTCAACATGCATATTCCAGACGGCTATCTGAGTCCTTCCACCTGTATTACTTTAGGCGTTGTCATGGCCCCCATGTGGGCTGTGGCCGCTAAACGTGTCAAAGCAGTTCTTAAATCCAGAATTGTCCCCCTGATGGCGATTGGCGCAGCGTTTTCATTTATCATCATGATGTACAACATCCCGATTCCTGATGGTACGACGGCCCATGCCGTGGGCGGCGGGCTGCTGGCCATTGTGCTGGGGCCGTGGGCGTCTCTCATCTGCATCACCATTGCGCTCGCCATTCAGGCGC
>JAJYBO010000255.1:1809-4004 GCA_021778975.1 Deltaproteobacteria bacterium | reverse complement strand
TGATATTCGCAAGGGCGCTGGCGCAGAATACTCCGGTGCTGATTTTAGATGAGGCGACATCCAATCTGGACATCGCCCATGCGATTTCGCTGCTCGGCCTGGCGCGCGATCGGGTGCAAAAGGAAGCTGTGACCGTCATCGCCGTCATGCAGGATATCAATCTGGCGGCGCTTTTCTGCGAGCATCTGATTCTGATGAAACAGGGACGTGTGGTTCACAGCGGCCCTTGCGGCGAAACGCTGACCGAAGACAACATTCATTCGGTATTTCGGGTAAAATCCAGGGTCTATGAAGATGACTACGCCCAAAGCCGTCAGGTGGTCTTCAGCCGGACATCGCATCTGGGGTGAAGCGACGGCGCTGTCTGTTTTGGCGGAGTAAACACTTCGGATACAATCGTCACGTTGGCGCCGGGGATACGGGCTTCCATATCATGCCGAATGGGGTTGAGACGCATCTGAATTTCAGCAATGTTCGTATGAGGGAAAAAACCGAGTGTGACCATGACAAACAGGTCTTTACCCGACCTGCGGGTTCGATATCCGCTGAACCCGTCGTATTCATCAAAATGAGCTGTCAGCACCTGCAGGATTTTGTATTGATCCGGGTCAGGCACCGACCGATCGAGAATCTCCGGCAGACTCTCCCTGATCAGGTCTGTGGCGATCACCAGCATGAAACACAGAACGCAAATCGAGCCTCCGCTATCCACCATCCGGGCCAACCTGGGGTCAGACAACCACAGGGTAAGGATCAGTATGACCAGAACAATGGCCGATGCCACTGTTTTAGCGATTCGAGACTTGATCTGAGACAGAACGATGATGGACGTCTCTGTCTGGTTCACCTGAATAAATTCTATCGTAAACCAGATATTGACCGCAAGATTCATATCCCCGGAGATAACCGCCCAAAACAGGCTGCTCGGAGACAGCGGTGAAGGTGTTCCTGTCGAAACGCTTCTGGAAAAGATATAAAGGCAGGTCACGCACAAACCAAATGCCACCAGCAGATTGATAATGCGTTCGATTTTACCGATGCCGAACTCGAATTCTTGAAACCGCCCCCGATGCGCACGCTTCAAAACCACGTAAGAAACAATCTCTATGGTCAACAGAAGCAGTATCCGGGCAAGTTCGGAGATGACCGTCATGGAACCGGAAAAGAGACCAACCACCATCATGAAAGAAACACAGAGAACATCGAGTACGATAGCCCAGAACACCGCGGATTCCTTACGCCGCTGCTCCGGAGTTATCATATCGGTATGCGTCATTTCAGAAATGCCCCAGATATTGTTCGATCAGGCCGATTCCTTGAAACTCGGCAAACGCCGTGCGGCCAACCCCGCAAAATCCACTGGTGTCACGGTATAGCTCTGGATCGGTGATTTTGATCAGTACCCGGCCGTCTCGCGCGGAGTTTACTTTGATGTTGGCGGCAAACCGTCCATTCATCGAGGCCGCAGAGCCTAAAACAGACACGACCTTCCCCTCCATAAATCGCCTGCTTCCAAACATCCGGATACGCGCCGGATGTCCGGTGTGAATCAGGGCGATTGTCGAATCATCCATAGCGACCTCGACCATCAAATGGCTGCGGTCCATATAGGAAAAAATCCGTTCGCCTTTAACGACGTTCATCCCCGGTTCAACATTGACATCCCAGATAACGGCGGTGTCCGGCAGACGTACAATGGCGGACGATCTGTGTTCCATATCCGCACGGGCGGCCTGAAGATTTGCGGTGTCGGCGGCAAGATCGCTCCTGGCCTCGTGAAGGCGCCGCTTATATTCCAGCGATGATATGAACAGGGCGTTTATCTGATTCTGAACCTGAAGCACACCATCTGAAAGCGTGGATGGAAACAGGTTGTTCCGCAGCATCCGTCTTCGGTACTCCGTCTGCTCGATCTGAAGCTGGATGGACTGCACCAGAGCTTCCGTCTGATAAAAATCGGCTTCGATCCGGTCGAAATCCGCCTGTGATACGGCGCCCGTATGAATCAACCGGCTGTTTCTTTCCCGGAGTCGTCTGGTTTCATACAGATGCGCTTTGGCGCCTTTCAATTGCGTCTTCAGAATACCGGCGCTTTGCGCCATGTCCTGCTGCATCATGACGCGATAGTCTGAAAACCAGCGGCGGCTGGACGTTATGCGAGCGTTGAGATCGTTATTCTCCTGCTGCAAGCATTC
>JAJYBO010000255.1:0-1799 GCA_021778975.1 Deltaproteobacteria bacterium | reverse complement strand
TTGTCAAGCTCTCGATGAGATAAGCGGGAATTTCGAATAACGATTACAGGAACATCCCCAGGAACGCTTCCGGCCCGTGCATCGAGCGCCGTCACCACCCCGTCTATGGGAGCATGAACCTCGTAAAGACGAGCGGTTACAACAGCATTCCGAACGATGTATGCCTGTAAATACTGAAAAAGAACCGGCATTGGCAATAGAAAAACAATGGTGACCGAAAGCCACTTGAACCAGGTTTTTCCGAACATGTCAGCCCCGATTTTCTGATGTACTACTCCATCATATAACCGGTTCTTCCATCCAGAATTCATGTGAGTGCAGACGTCCGGTGACAGCGGACCTGATGATGTTCACCGGTAAGTTTCAGATGCGGAGAGACGGCTTCACAGACAGGCAACGCCATGGAACAGCGATTTCTGAACCTGCACCCGGACGGCAGTGCATCCAGCGGCGGCACCATACCGGGAATGACAGGCAATCGGGACTTTCGGGGCGTTTCCAGCCGTGGGATGGATTCCAGAAGCCCGCGCGTGTAAGGGTGCTTCGGACTCGCGAAAAGTTTCCGAACCGGCGCAGATTCCACCACCGTCCCTGCATACATCACGGTCACGTTATCACAGACATCCGCAATCACGCCCAGATCATGCGTGATGAATATCATCGCCATCCCGTTTTCACGCTGAAGGGCTTTCATCAGTTCCAGAATCTGGGCCTGGATGGTGACATCCAGCGCCGTAGTGGGTTCATCGGCGATCAGGATATCGGGCCGAAGCGCCAGCGCCATGGCGATCATGACCCGCTGGCGCATGCCGCCGGAAAACTGATGCGGATACTCCCGCAGACGCCGCTCCGGATCCGGGATGCCGACCTTGTTCAGCATTTCAATGGCGTTACGTTGAATATCCGTATCGGAAAGCCTGGCCTCATGAAGCCTGAAAACCTCTCCGATCTGTTTTCCAATCCGGTGAACCGGATTCAGAGCGGTCATGGGCTCCTGAAAAATCATGGCGATGCGCCGCCCACGAAAATCGCGCATGGCTTCAGGCGCCAGGCGGGTTAAATCCGTCCCCCTGAAAAAAACACCGCCCTCCAGAATCTTCCCGGCGGGTTTGGGCAACAGCCGCATGATGGAAAGCGCGGTCACGCTCTTTCCGCAGCCGGATTCGCCCACAATCCCCAGTGTTTCGCCCTCACGTACCTGAAAGCTGACATCATCAACGGCCCGCACCCTTCCGGCTTCCGTATCAAATGCCGTCACTATGTGACTCACCTCCAGAAGGGGCGTATCACCGTTCATCTGTTGCAGTATCCGAATTTTTTACGAAGCTGTCATTTTTGATGGCATTCACCACACATGACAGGCCCTCGGCCGGTTGTCGCGTGACACCCCATGCACCTGAGATGAAACGCCCGCCTGAGTGACGGAGTGTTCCCCACCGCTTTCACATCATGACAGTCCGCACAGCGTCTGTCTTCCGAGGATTCATCTTTGACAAGCCTGCCGTCTTTATACACATGATGGCATGTATTGCAGTCGGTTATCCCCGCCTTTTCATTATGTGCATCATGGTGGAATACGGAAGGGGATCTTGAAGGATTGATGAAATCGCTGTTGTCCACAGACTTCATATTATCCTGCGCGGCCGCCGGCGGATACCAGCAGCACAGCGATATCAGCACGATCACCACCATAACCGGCGGATAAAAGCAGCACCGTTTTTTCATCCCGATCTCCCCTTTCACTTATTCCGGTTTTTCCATGACCTGATATAAAATGTCGCCGATAAATTTGACATTCA
>JAJYBO010000254.1 GCA_021778975.1 Deltaproteobacteria bacterium | reverse complement strand
TCCCGAATCATGTCGCCGAAAAAGTGAATTAAACCTGCCGGCTCCCATGACGGAATGGGAATTGAACGCGCACATGTCGAATCTGGCGGACAGCATGGCTGCCGCGCCTTACTACAAGGTTTATATCGGCGCCGGCAGTTACGAACATTATATTCCCGCATCGGTGTCGTACCTTCTTGGCCGTTCGGAATTTTCAACTGCCTATACACCCTATCAGCCTGAAATCAGTCAGGGAACGCTCCAGGGAATTTTCGAATATCAGAGTCTGGTTGCCTTGCTGCTGGGCATGGATGTTGCCAACGCATCCATGTATGACGGCGCGTCGGCGCTGGCCGAGGCGTTGCTGATGGCGATCCGGGTGAGTCATTCCAAAAAAGTGGTTGTTTCGGGCCTGATTCATCCGAACTACCGGCGTGTGATGCGCACGTACTTAAAGCCGGGAGGCTTTGACATCGTCGAACTGCCGTATTCAGCCGATGGCAGAACCGATTTTTCCGGATTAAAAACGCTGGACGGCGTTGCGGCTGTAGCCGTTCAATCGCCGAATTTTTTCGGCTGTATCGAAGATCTGTCGGCGGTCCATCAACTGACGCAGGGAACAAAGACGCTGATGGTGGTATCTTTCACCGAGCCGATGGCCTGTGGTCTCATCAGAAACCCCGGAAGCCATGGAGCCGATATCGTGTGCGGAGAAGGGCAGAGCTTTGGGATTCCGCAAAGTTACGGAGGGCCGGGTGTCGGCATGTTCGCATGTAAGAAAGAATATATCCGGAATATGCCCGGACGGCTGGTCGGCAAAACCCGGGATCGGGACGGCCGCCAGGGCTTTGTTTTGACATTGTCCACTCGTGAGCAGCATATCCGGCGTGAAAAAGCCACATCCAATATCTGCACCAACAGTGGTCTTTGCGCCATGGCCAGCGCCATGTATATGGCCTCGGTCGGAGGAACGGGGCTGCGCGAACTGGCCCGGCTCAACTACGATAAAACAGAATATCTCAAACGCAGCCTGCGTCAGGCCGGATATAACATTCCGTTCACTGCCCCTACCTTCAATGAATTCGTCGTGGAATTCCAGCCCGGATTTGACGCCATCTATGAGCGGCTGTTCGACCGGAAAATTGTGGCGGGTCTGCCATTGGCTTCGTACTATCCGGAGCTTGGCAATCATTATCTGCTGTGCGCTACGGAGACGAAAAGCAAAAAAGACATGGATCGTTTTGTAAGCAGCCTGAAAGCCTGATGTTTTCGTAAAAAGTCGAATTTCGGACGACTTTGTAAAAAGGCCGCGGGCAAGGCGCGCAAATCCGCAAGGAGTAAAGCGTACTTATGGTACACCGTAACGACGAAGGATGCAGCGCAATGCAGCATCCGGACTTTTTACGAAGTCGTCAGGTATGATTTAGCCAGTAAATCAAACGAATTTAGAAAGTTATCGAGTGAGGTCACATTATGCAAGAAATGTTAGGAACGACCGGCCTGATACTCAATGAACCTTTACTGACGGAAAGGGGCAGGAGAGGACGCTGCGGGATTTCGCTGCCTCGCAGGGACGTGGAATCTTTCCCCATAGATGAATCCATCACCGGTGGTGGCCCCGATTTTCCTGATTTGAGTGAGGTGGAAGTGGTGCGCCATTATACACGGCTGTCCACATGGAATTTCGGGGTGGATACGGGATTGTATCCTTTAGGCTCCTGCACCATGAAATACAATCCCAAGATCAATGAGAGACAGGCGTCGCTGCCGGGGTTTGCCGGGGCGCACCCCCTGCTGCCAGCCGCCCTGTCCCAGGGTATTCTCAAACTGATGTACGATCTGCAGAGGTATCTGGCCGAGGTGACACGCATGGACGCTGTCACCGTGCAGCCGGCCGCAGGGGCGCACGGGGAGCTTACCGGAATGCTTGTTTTCCACGCTTATCATAAAAGCAAGGGCGCTTCCCGTTCCAAAATCATCGTTCCGGATACGGCGCATGGAACCAATCCGGCAAGCGCGGCTCTGTGCGGGTATCGGCCCGTCAATGTCAAATCGAACGAGCATGGGGTGTTGTCTCCGGAAACGATCGCCGAAGTCATGGACGAGGATACGGCCGGGATCATGGTCACCAATCCCAATACACTGGGCTTTTTTGAGGAGAATATCCGGCAGATCGCCGATATCGTTCATGCAAAGGGCGGACTGGTATATGCCGACGGCGCCAATATGAACGCCATTATGGGTATTGTTGGTATGGGAGATATCGGGGCGGATGTGCTACATCTGAACCTGCACAAAACATTTTCGACGCCGCATGGCGGCGGCGGGCCTGGCTCCGGTCCGGTTTGCGTGAAAAAGCATCTGGAGCCGTTCTTGCCGGTGCCGCGTGTCATTGAAAAAGACGGCAGGTATCTTTTTTCCGAGGATTTTCCGCAATCCATCGGAAAATTGCACGGATTCCATGGCAATGTCGGGGTGATGGTCAGGGCTTACAGCTATATCCTGAGCCTGGGGCCGGAGCTGAAGAAGGTCAGCCAGTTGGCGGTTCTGAACGCCAACTATATTAAAGAAAAATTGAAGGGGTATCTTCATCTGCCCTATGACAGACCGTGCATGCACGAATGCGTTTTCACAGACAAAGATCAGGCCGCCGACAAAATCACGACACTGGATATCGCCAAACGGTTGATTGATTACGGATTTCATCCCCCCACCATTTATTTCCCCCTGGTGGTCCATGGGGCTATCATGATCGAGCCGACCGAAACGGAAAGCAAAGAAGATATCGACATTTTCATCGAGGCGCTCAAGGAAGTGATTCTGGAGGCCAAAGAGCATCCCGAAAGGCTTCATGAAGCCCCTCAACTGCCCAAGGTGAGACGGCTGGATGAAATCACAGCGGCGCGTCATCCGTGCCTGACATGTGGATAACAGGATGCGACATGAAAATGAGAGACGATGGCTTTGTGTGGATATCCCGGAGATTGGTTACAATGAAGCCTGGGAGCTTCAGACAAAACTCGTTGAAGCCAGAAAAACCGGGGTGCTGACCTCAGACATTGTCCTGCTGTTGGAGCATCCCTCTGTTTTTACGCTGGGGCGTCGTGGGGGGCTGGAAAACCTCACGGTCTCCGAGACATTTCTTCATCAATCCGGGATGCAGGTTGTTCATGCCGAGCGCGGCGGGAATATTACCTATCACGGTCCCGGCCAGCTTGTCGGCTATCCCATTCTCAATCTTCACGCCGCCAAACTGTCCGTAACGGATTATGTGGAGCGTCTGGAAGAATTGATGATTCGCTCGGCGGCGGACTGGGGTGTCCGCGCATGTCGAAATTCTCTGAATCACGGCGTGTGGGTGGGAAATCGGAAGCTGGGCAGCATCGGTATCGCGGTTCGTCACGGCATCAGTTTCCACGGATTCGCGATTAACGTGAATGTATCTTTGACGCCGTTTCAATGGATTAATCCCTGCGGGCTTCAGGGGATTGAAATGACGTCTTTGAAACGGGAATTGTCTCGGAATACGCCGATAGCCGCGATGCGCGATGTTGTCAAACGCCATATCGCAACGATTTTTAAAATTCGTCTGACGCCGATGGATTTTGACGATTTGTGCGGATTTGTAAATGAATAACACCTTTTTACGAGGGCATCATGTCTGAACATTGCAGCGATGAAATACGGCGGCGAAAGCCCGAATGGCTCCGGAGAAAACTGCCTTCGGGGCCGGAATATGAGCGGGTCAGATCGCTTCTGAAGGGCGTTTGTCTTCATACGGTCTGTCAGGAAGCCAAATGCCCGAATCAGTGGGAGTGCTTTTCAGGCGGGACCGCCACGTTCTTGATCATGGGGCCTCGTTGTACGCGCAATTGCCGGTTTTGTGCGGTCGAACACGGCCCGATCGGTCCGCCGGATCCCGATGAACCGGCGCGCGTGGCGGAGGCGGCGATGGGTCTCGGTTTGCGCTATGTGGTCGTGACATCGGTAACTCGGGACGATCTTGACGGCGGCGGCGCCGCCTTTTTTGCCGACACCATA
>JAJYBO010000034.1 GCA_021778975.1 Deltaproteobacteria bacterium | reverse complement strand
CGCAGGAATACTGGATTTTTAATGGTTTCCAGCAGAGGAATATAATGTGTCTTATCAACGAAGTAACCATTTTCGGCAATAATTTCCTCATAATCGGCGGAACCGTACAGAATGCGTTTTTTCATCGGCGGCCTCTTTTTCTGAAGGCGCATCAATTTTATTGACAAAATGTCGAAACTTTCCTATATGCCACCACACATAGCCGGAGTGGTGAAACTGGTAGACGCAGAGGACTCAAAATCCTCCGCTCGCAAGGGCATGTCGGTTCGATTCCGACCTCCGGCACCATCTAAAATCAAAGGGTTATCCGATATTCTGGATAACCTTTTTTCTTAAATAGGGGGTGATTAAGCCCCAACACACGCCTGTCATGCAAAACGCGAAAGCCATGAAGCGGTTCAACTCTCCGTAATGGGACATTTCATGAATGACCTGCCTGCCATCTACACCCTTTCGAATATACGTCCTGAGACAGCGAAACGATTTTGTTCCAATCTTCCGGATAGTGATGAAATCCGGATGCCGCGATCATCGCCGCATTATCGCCACAGTATTTCACAGAAGGCAAATAAACCTGAACCCCTTTCTCGACAGCCGCTGCGGTGATTTTTTGCCGGAGGTTCGCATTGGCTGCAACCCCTCCCACAACCGCAACCCGCTGCCGATTTCGAGATAAAGCGGCCTGAATCAATTTGACTGTCAGCACATCCGTAGCCGCCTCCTGAAATCCGGCCGTAATATCTGGAATGACAGCGGCAGTGGCATGAAGTTCAATATACCGCCTGACCGCGGATTTAAGCCCGCTGAAACTGAAATCAAAATCCATTGTATCCAGACAGGGACGTGGAAAATGTATCCGCTCCGGATGTCCTTCGGATGCCATCCGCTCAATGACCACTCCTCCCGGATACCCCAGCCCCAACATCTTGGCAACCTTATCAAAGGCCTCTCCGACAGCATCATCCCGCGTCTGCCCCATCAGTTCGCAGGACGTATGCGACACCACATCGTAAATACCGGTATGTCCACCAGAAACCAGTAGCGCGACAAACGGAAAATCTGGAACATCCTCTTCGAGAAACAGGGAATGAATGTGTCCTTCCAGGTGATCCACCCCGATACAGGGGATATCCCATCCATACGCGCAGGCCTTCGCGAACGAAAAACCCACCAGAAGCGCGCCGACAAGCCCCGGCCCCTGAGTGGCGGCCACAGCGTCCAGTTCGTTTTCAGAAATTCCGGACTGCCGAATGGCCTCGCTCGTCACCCACGCGATGGATTCAAGATGCTTGCGAGACGCCAGTTCCGGCACCACGCCGCCAAAAGGATGATGTATGGCGATTTGAGACGCCACAACCGATGAAAGTACACGCCGCCCATCCGCCACCACAGCCGCAGAGGTTTCATCACACGATGTTTCTATGCCCAGAAGGATCATGGCGATTCCGTATCAACCACTTCAATATGAATGGAAAATTGCTTCAGATCGAGATCATGTATTCGGCAGAAATCCTTCAGGACTTTCTGATGCTCAACATCGTTTTCGATAAAGGACACCAGAAGACTGGTCACCGGATATTGCCGAATCAGTTCCTCCAGATTTTCAAAACCTCCCAAAACCGGATAGCCTTGAAGTTTTTTACCGACTTTAAGCGGATCGTCATCAATAAAACCGATGGGTTTCAAGCTGTGCTTTTTGTTGTAGAGTATTTCCCGCAACAATATTTCGCCGCCCCTTCCGGCCCCGTAAATGAATACCTGCTCACCAGCCAGCATCTTTCGTTTCATGGCATCGCCAAAAAGCCTGAAAAAACCGCGCGATCCAAGTACGGCGCTCGTTGTTATCAGGCAATCTATAACGAAGATGCCCTTTGAAAAATCCTTGAAACCATAAATGAACGTCACTGTGGTTACGGATAAAAAAGAGGCGATGACAGACGCCTTCACATATACCACAACATCGTTGGAACTCAGATATCCCCATACACCGCGGTAAACCCCCACCAGAAAAAATATCAGCAGCTTGCATACGATCACCGCGGGCAGAGATTTCAGAAATACCTTGAAATAATAGCCGAACTCCGTTGAATTGAATCGGAGCCGATAGGACAAATAATAAGAGAACGCCACAAGACAGAAATCGAGAATAACCAGCACCAACTGCTTTTTATAGGTCAGATCCATCAGAATGTGCGAGAAGACCTGATCCCGCAGCGCGGAAAATTCTTTTTCAGGATAAATCCGGAGCTGAGACAGATAAATCCCCATGAGCAGTATCGCCAGCACTACCGGAATAATTACGGACGGGGATGTAATGGTATCGCTGCGACTCACGAACAGCGCCGCCACACCCGACACAAAACCGACGCCATACAAAAAGAGAACTGCGTTTTTTTCGCTGAACCCCAGCAGCACCAGGCGATGCGATGTGTGATCTTTACCGCCGGTAGAGGCTTTACGCCCGCTCAACAGCCGAATCAGCGTTACCATCGTCGTATCGGATATCGGCACCAGAACGATCATGATCGGCACCGCGATGGAGGCCACCATATTGCCCGATAATTTGTCTGAAACCCCCAGACACAGCATTGATACCGCAAAACCAATCGCCAAACTGCCGCAGTCGCCCATAAAAATGGATGCGGGATTGAAATTATACAGCAAAAACGCGATCGCGGCGCCGGCCAGTATTCCGGACGCCATCGCCAGCTCTGAACCAATGCCCGCATAAATGAACATCAGAAACACTGCGGATACAGCGGCAATGCCGGCGCAAAGCCCATCCATGTTATCCAGAAGATTGAATGCATTGGTGACGCCCACCATCCAGAAGATGGTCAGCAGCGTATCGAGCGTCATGGACACCAGCCAGTGCAATCTGAACCCCAGAAACGCCACGATGGACGCTACCAGTATCTGCCCCAGCAATTTGGTTTGAGGTTTGAGGCGAACCCGGTCGTCCACAAGCCCCAGGATGAACATCATCGTAGCACCAATCCATAAAACAGGGGCAAACGAGGAGACAACAACAGCTCCGGACGTGTCGAGATGAGGGAGGAAAACGGCATGAAAATCTGAAATCGCAAAGAGAGGCAGCGCCATCCCCAGATAGATGGCAATACCTCCGGACAGCGCTGTCGGTTTTTTATGCCACCGATCCGCGGTGGGCCTCGCTATCCATCCCCGGACAACCGCCAGCCTGCGCACAACCGGAGTCAACACCACGCAAACGGCGAAAGCCGCCAGAGATAGAATGAATATTCGCGCCGTCATGGAGAAAGAATCAAGACTGTATCCAGTCAATCTGCGCTTCGGAATTCTTGCGTTCGACGATTTCGCCCATCAGATATGCCCGATCTCCGGCGACGTTCAGCCGTTCCAGAACCTCCTGGGCTACCGAATCGGGAACAACGGCGATCATTCCAATGCCGTTGTTAAAGGTTCGCATCATTTCGATATCGGTGACGCCGCCGGCTTCCTGAAGCAGTTTGAATACCGGAGGGATATCCCAGCTTCCGGCATGAATCTGCACCTTGCAGGTTTTTGGAATGACCCGCACGATGTTCTCGGATATTCCCCCGCCGGTAATGTGGGCAAGACCGTGAACCGGAATATCCCGAATGAGCCGCAATATCGTTTCGGAATAAATTCGGGTGGGCGTCAACAGCTCCTCTCCCAGGGTTTTGCCCAGTTCGGGAACATAACTATCCACTGACAGTTTCAAAACATCAAAACAGATTTTGCGCACCAGCGAATACCCATTGCTGTGAAGCCCGCTGGATGCAATACCGATCAGTTTGTGACCGACATGAATTTCGGAGCCGTCAATAATTTTGGCGTCATCCACAATACCAACGGCAAACCCCGCCAGATCATATTCGTTGTCCTGATAAATACCCGGCATTTCGGCGGTTTCACCGCCGATCAGCGCGCAGTTGGCCTGTCGGCACCCTTCTCCGACGCCATTGACAATATCGGTCGCCACTTCGTTCCTGAGACGCCCCATTGCCAAATAATCAAGAAAAAACAGCGGTTTAGCGCCCTGAACAATCACATCGTTGACGCTCATGGCTACAAGGTCAATGCCGATGGTATCGTGCTTGTCCATCATGAAGGCGATTTTAAGTTTGGTGCCAACACCATCGGTGGAACTGACCAGAACGGGACGTTCTAAATTGGACAGGTTGAGAGAAAACAAGCCGCCGAAACCGCCAATTTCTCCCATAACGCCACTACGGGGGGTGCGCCCGGCAATTGATTTTATGTTGCGGACCAGTTCGTTCGCCCTGTCAATATTGACACCGGCATCCGCATATGTAAGTGACTGGGTCATGATCATCTCCTGATAAACAAAGATATCCACATAAAAACGGTTTTAAACCGCAGCCACGACATAGATCGGCATGATCTTACCACAAACTGCAAGGTGAATGGCATATCGGGATATCTATAGCGAAAAACTTGAAATCATTCGGGAAGCTAAACATTTTTATCCAAAAAGTCAAAACATTTTTTGACATAAACGGCGTTGTATTGTATGGAATATCCTGATATTTAATCAGTTGCTTCAATTTCATTCAAGAGTGACAAAGCCGATCAATACCGAGGTGTGCTGTGACCAAATTCGCCAGATTAGACAGATTACCCCCCTATGTTTTCGCCACCGTCAATAAAATCAAGATGGAAGCCAGACATGCCGGAAAAGATATTATAGACCTGGGCATGGGCAACCCCGATTTGGGCACCCCCCGCCATATCGTTGACAAACTGGTGGAGGCCGCCCAGAAACCTCACAATCACCGCTATTCCGCCTCTATGGGCATTACCCGGCTGCGGCTGGCGATCTCCGACTGGTACAAACGGCGCTTCGATGTAGATGTTGATCCCGATTCCGAGGCCATTGTCACCATCGGCGTCAAGGAGGGGCTTTCCCACCTGGTGCTGGTCACCATTCGCCCCGGAGATGTGGTGTTTACACCAAACCCCACATATCCGATTCATCCGTATTCCGCCATCATCGCCGGCGGCGATGTCCGCGGCATTCCGGTAGGGCCGGACTGTGATTTTTTCGAGAATCTGCTCAACGCCACCAAACAAACCTGGCCGCGCCCCAAGGTGCTGATTATCTCGTATCCCCACAACCCGACCACAGAAGTGGTGGATCTCGATTTTTTTCAGAAAATTGTGGACTTCGCCAAAGAAAACAACCTGCTGGTCATTCATGACTTTGCCTACGCCGATCTGACGTTCGACGATTATAAAGCGCCCAGTTTCCTTCAGGCCAAAGGCGCCAAAGATGTCGGTGTAGAGTTTTTTTCATTGTCCAAAAGTTACAGCATGGCCGGATGGCGGGTCGGGTTCTGCGTCGGTAATCCGGAAACCATCGCGGCGCTGAAGCGCATCAAAAGCTATCTGGATTACGGCGTATTCCAGCCCATTCAGATTGCCTCCATCATCGCGTTGAATGGCCCCCAGGAATGCGTACAGGAAATTCGGGATACCTACCGCGAGCGAAGAGACGCTCTTATTTCGGGACTTAACCGGATTGGATGGGAAATCAAAAGCCCGAAGGGCACCATGTTCGCCTGGGGCAAAATTCCGGATCAATATCTTCACATGGGGTCTGTGGAATTCGCCAAATTTCTGATCAACGAAACCCAGGTAGCGGTTTCTCCGGGGCTGGGGTTTGGGGAATACGGCGATAATTATGTCCGCTTCGCGCTGATCGAAAACCCCATGCGCATCAATCAGGCGGTTCGGGGTATCCGGAAGGTGATGTAATATGAAAACTATTTACATCGGACTTCTGGGCTGCGGAACCGTAGGAACCGGCGTGGCGCGCATGTTGATGCACAACCAGGATATCCTCCAGTCGCGGGTTGGCGCCGTACTGAAACTCAAAAACGTTGCGGATATTGATATCCAGCGAGATCGAGGGGTCGTTTTTGAGGATGGCGTTCTGACCACGGACGCCGCTTCCGTTATCAACGATCCGCAGATTGACATCGTCATCGAGACCATCGGCGGTCTGGGAATTGCCAGCAAGTTGATCACCGGGGCAATCGAGAATGGCAAGCAGGTGGTTACCGCCAACAAGGCCCTTCTGGCCAGTCAGGGAGCGCCTCTGTTTCAGGCGGCGGCGGCCAAAGGCGTAGAGCTGGCGTTTGAGGCCAGCGTCGGTGGCTGCATGCCGGTCATCAAAACCATCCGAGAATCGCTGGTCGGCAACCGGATTCTGGCCATGTCCGGAATCTTGAACGGTACCTGCAATTACATTTTATCCAAAATCACGGATGACGGCGATACGTTTGAGACCGCGCTGGCCGAAGCCCAGCGACGCGGATTCGCGGAAGCGGATCCCACCCTCGATGTCGAAGGCGCCGACACGGCCCACAAGCTGGCAATTCTGACATCTCTGGCGTATGGAGCGCATTTGAATCTCGGCGATATCTATGTGGAAGGCATATCCCGAATCACTCCGCTGGATATCGAAATTGCGGCGCAATTTGGCTATAAAATCAAGCTCCTGGCCATCAGCAAAAACCGGGGAGATATGGTGGAAGCCCGGATACACCCCACTATGATTCCCTGTGACAATCTTTTGTCGAGCGTCAGCGGCGCGCTGAACGCCATTACGATTACCGGGGATGCGGTGGGAGACATTCTCCTTTACGGCAGAGGAGCGGGCATGATGCCGACCGCCAGCGCCATTGTCAGCGATGTAGTGGATATCGCCAGAAATCTGATTTCCGGCGCGGCCAGCAGAGTGCCGCTGCTGTCATATCAGCAGTCTTACATCCACCCCATCCCGATCATGCCGATGGATGACATCATTTCCTGCTATTATTTTCGGTTCGAGGCCCTGGATCAACCCGGTGTTCTGTCAAAAATATCAGGAATTTTAGGAAATTATGGCATCAGCCTCAAGTCCGTTCATCAGAAAGGCCGTAAATCGGGAGGCTCCGTTCCCATTGTCATGATGACTCATCTGGCCAAAGAGTCGAATGTCCAGGCGGCGCTTTCCGAAATTTATCGGCTTGAGGTCGTCAGCGACGCGCCGGCGCTGATACGCGTTGAGGACGCCAACGAATCCGCATAAATTTGACGGCTTCGTAAAAAGTCCGGATGCTGCGTTGCGCTGCATCTTTCGTCGTTGCGGCGCACCATAAGTACGCCTCACTCCTCAAGATTTGCGCGCCTTGCCTGCGGCCTTTTTACAAAGCCGTCTGAAATTCGACTTTTTACGAGAGCATCAAATTTTACGAAGTCATCACTCTTTGCCCACGAGAGGTATTATGTATATAGTGTGTTCAGATCTGGAAGGTGTTTTTATCCCTGAAATCTGGATCAATGTCGCCGAGAAAACCGGAATCTCGGAACTTCGTCTGACAACCCGCGACATTGCCGATTACGATGTTTTGATGAAAAAGCGGCTGGCCATTTTGCGCGAACATCATCTGAAGCTATCCGATATTCAGGACGTGATCGCCACAATGGAACCGCTCGACGGCGCAAAAGATTTTCTGGACTGGCTTCGCAGCATCACTCAGGTCATTGTCGTATCCGATACCTTTACGGAATTTGCAACGCCCATGATCAAAAAACTTGGGTGGCCGGTGATTTTCTGCCATGAACTCTCCACAGACAGTGACGGAATGATCGTCAGCTATAATCTGCGTCAGCAGCAGGCCAAAAAAGCCACTGTGGAGGCGCTGAAAAGCCTGAACTATCGCATCGTCGCCATGGGAGATTCCTACAACGACATCGCCATGCTGAAGGTTGCGGACCGGGGATTGCTGTTTCGTCCGCCAGAGAATGTCATCCGTGAATTCCCCGAATTTCCGGTCATCCGTGATTATCAGGTTCTCCAGCAACAATTTCAGGAAATACTTTTCAGATCATGCTGACCCATCAGACATCATACCGCGTAATTTATGCGGATACCGACAAAATGGGATTCGGGTATCACGCCAATTACTTCCGCTGGTTTGAAATCGGACGGGCGGAAATGTTTCGATTTCTGGGCATGTCCTATAAGGAAATCGAGACGCTGGGATATTTTCTTCCTGTATCGGAATTGCACTGTAAATTTCTGTTTCCAGTGCAGTACGATGACCTTCTGACCATCGAAACCGCGCTGGACAACACCATCCGGGGTGGTATCAAATTCGATTACAGCATTTACCGTGAAAATACTTCCCGGCCTCTGGCCAGAGGATATACTCGCCACGCGTTTCTGGACAAATCCGGGAAGGTGGTCAGACCCCCGGAATTTTTTACCCGTTTGATTCGCCAGCATTCCGGATTTGCCGAATAATGTCCACGCCAGACGCCAGCCACACGCCGTTTTTTCAGGAGACGCCCCAGGGACTGCTCATCAACATTTATGTTCAACCCAGGGCATCGCGCAATAAAATCAGCGGCATTCATAACGGCGCTCTCAAAATGACTATCCAGGCGCCGCCAGTTGATGACGCCGCGAACCGGATGTGCGTCGAGTTTTTATCCAAAATATTTTCCGTCCATCGTTCAGCGATTGAAATTGTAAGCGGGCATACCGGCCGGAACAAACGAGTGTTGCTGCGATGTTCCCAGACAGCGGACGGTCGTGTTCAAGCCTGCAGGGATATTCTGTCCAGAATGACAGCATCCATCACAGGCGTCAACGCCTGTCCATGAAACAATTCACAGACATGGCGGATGCTTCCGCAACAACCATAAAACAGTTCAAAAAACAGCTTGACTTCCAGGCCGGTTCAAACTAATATGCCTCAAATACGTGATGCGGGGTGGAGCAGCCTGGTAGCTCGTCGGGCTCATAACCCGAAGGTCGTTGGTTCAAATCCAGCCCCCGCTACCACCACGTATTTCCCAAAATGTCCACACAGCACATAAGCTCCTTAGAAATAAGGGGCTTTTTTATTTCTTCCTGTTTATTTCTTCCTGTCCGAATCGTCTTCAAATCCAATAAAAATCCGCTTGATTTATGGGTGACTCTGGGGGTAACTCAAAAATCGCCGGGTTAAAGTTGACGACTTCGTAAAAAGTCCGGATGCAGCGCTTGCGCTGCATCCTTCGTCGTTGCGGCGCACCATAACAGTTACCGATATGAAATATCAGATAGCCGCTCTATATCCGCAAATATTGCCGGATTTTTTTTACACGATTTCTGGCGTGATCGGCAGCGCGGGTATTGGACAGCGTCAGGAAATCTCGTGATGCCTCGACCGGAAATTCTTTGAGTTTGTGGGCCAGTACCATCCGGTACCACTGGGGCAGATCGTCATAGTAGGCATCTGTGAGAGCGGCTGCATGTTTACGGCAAACAGCCGCCTGTTCTACGAGCACTCCGGAACCGCCAATATCATCAGAAATCAGTATTTCAAATTGATTGAAAAAATGTCGGATATCCTTTTTGACCTTCTGATACCGATGAATGGGTAAAATCCAGAAACGAAGTATGATGTAACTGGTTGTACCGATGATAAATCCAATAATACAGCCCAAAATGATGTTGTTCATGAGTTTTTCGGTTCCCCAAACCATTGTCCTGAAATCTGCAGTATAAGACGCCGCTGGCTACGGAATCGTTTCGGGTGGTTTTCAACATAGAATGCGCCGTGTCGAGTGGATCGGCCTCTCTTTTTTTAAATCCGGATCATTCTCGATACCCACCGGCCCGCGCCCTGTCAAAATCTCGCCGGGCATCCCGCTGGCGGATACTTTCCCGCTTGTCATAGAGATGCTTGCCACGGGCCAGCGCCAGTTTGATTTTGGCTTTTCCGTTGAAAAAATACGCCTGAAGCGGAATCAGCGACAAGCCCTTTTCGTTGACCTTGCCGTACAGTTTCTGGATTTCTCGTTTGTGAAGCAGCAGTTTTCGGATCCGCAACGGATCGTGGTTTCCGTAATAGGCGTAGGGATAGACACCAATGTGCATCTGATAGATAAACACTTCGCCATTTTGAATTTTGGCGTAGGCATCCTTGATGTTGACCTTGCCGTTGCGCATGGACTTGACTTCAGTGCCTTTCAGAACAATGCCCGCCTCGAATTCGTCTTCGATGAAGTAGTTGAATCGGGCTTTGCGGTTGTCCGCAACGATTTTTTTATGTTCAGATTCCGTTTTCATTGGAGGGTTTCCGGATTTGATCTTCGAAGATAGATATGAGAAATACGTTCAAGAAGTAACCTGCTCACCCGCCACTACCAGGCGACACCGGCCATTTTCACACAGACACGCTTTCAGTTCAAGAAAAAAAGAACGCGGCAAAGGCTCTCTTGTCACGAAGCCTGCAACGTTTCATCCCGCATACTCAAAACGCTGATGATATAGAACCCTATGGGAACGCCCACAATCATTCCCCAAACCCCAAAAAACCGTTCGCCGATCAAAAGCAGCACCAGCACCAGCATCGGGTGAACATGCAGTACGTTTCCGGTGATTTTGGGATTGAGAACATAAGTCTCGAACGCATGCACCAGAGCGATCAAAACAATCAGTTTGACGGCCAATATCACACCGCCCGCCTGTATTCCGAAAAGCAGAATGGGAATGGAACTGAGGATGGTTCCCAAAATAGGGATAAAACCGCACAGGAACACGATCACCATGATGACCGCGATGTTGGGTACATCGAGAAACCATGCCCCCACCGCCGTCAGAATTGTGTTGCATGTGGCGATAATGGCCTGAGCCGTCAGCGCCTTGCCCAGTATGTCTGCAAAAGCGATCAGGTGCGGCGCGGCGCCTACATAAAAAGAACGAATCCGACTTTTTTCAAGCTCTTTCATCCTTCCCGCAATTCCTTTCCAGTCCATCACCAGGATGAAGGAAAAGAGAATGGACAGCAGCAGCGATATCAGCAACCCCCAGCAGATTTTTACCAGATTCAACAGCGTCTCGAGCGCACGCGGCAGCGCCGCTTTAATCGCTATGGCGGTTTCGGTTTTCAGCGCCTCGATGGTGGCGGTGTATTCTTCGGACGCAATAATCTTCAGGGCTTTTTCTTCCCCAACAATTTTGATAATAACACTTTCGGCAATGCCACTGATTTTTTCACGCGTCTGTTGATCGCCGCTACTGGTAAAGTTTTTGACGATCCGGTTGGATTCGATGATGAGCCGAGGCGCCACCCAGGCGCTGGTAGCGCCCAGAAGCGTTATGAACAAAATGAACACAGCGACAGCCGTCAGCCGGTAATTGATATTGAAGCGACGGGTCAGCCACAAAATAACGGTTCTGGTGCTGTATGTAATCAGAAAAGTTTCGAAAAACAGCAAAAAAAAGGACTTTAACAGATAAAAAAAACCGATCAGTATTGTCCACAGCACCATCTTTTCCCAGTTGTTCTTGAACAGGGATTTAACCCCGGAGCTTTCCAGCATGTGACGCCTCCCGGTATATTCAACAGGATATAGTGATGGTGATTCCCCTATCATTACGGAACGAGATAATCAATAAAGAACGCACGCATCCCGCATCAGTTGTTTCCATAGACTTTCTTATGACATTGACAAAAAGCGCCATTTCTAATAGCATGAGAGGATTGAGAGCCGTCTGACGGCGCAGTTGCTCACCTGCATCCACACGCCTAAAAAAGTTTTGTCCTTTTCAGGAGAACTATGAAAATAGCACAATTCCCGTATTCAGCAGACAACCTGGGATATGTGATATATGGCGACCATTCGGCGCTGGCCATTGACGGCGGCGCGGTGGACGCTATTCTGGAGTTTGTCCAGCGTCATCAGTTGCAGCTTACCCATGTGGCGCATACCCATGATCACCCGGACCACACCTGCGGCACGGCCGATCTGCGAAAGCACTCCGGCGCCATTTTTTTAGATGGCGCCTACTGGCTGCATCATTCCGAACTCTCTATAGACGGCGAACCTGTCCGCGTATATGCCACGCCCGGCCATACGATGGATTCCGTCACGTTTCATGCCGCCGGCAGCCTGATTACCGGTGACACCCTGTTCAATGGCACGGTGGGCAACTGTTTCTCAGGCGACCTGAACGCGTTTTATACCTCCATCAAATTTCTCATGACGTTTCCGCCCGACACCATCGTATATGCCGGGCACAATTATCAGGAATACGCCATGTCCTTCGCCAGGCTTTTGGAAAGCGACAACCCGTATATCGCTGCGTACCTGAATTCCCATAATCCCTCTCATGTGCATTCTTCGCTGAAGGATGAGATGAATGTAAATCCATATCTGCGTTTTAATGACGGCCGGTTTATGGATGTTTTGAAACAAAAGGGGCTGCCGGTTTCCACAGAATATGAACGGTGGTGTTCCATCATGAATCTGGGATAACCAATCAGCGTCTGAACAGACACGAGGTGGCGTATGAGAAGAAAAGACAGAGAAATAACAGATTTCATGCAGATCGAAACCATTATCCGTGAAGCGAACTTTTGCAGACTGGGCATGTCCGATACCAGCCACCAGCCCTATGTGGTGCCAATGTGTTTCGGGTACAGCAACGGAACCGTGTATTTTCATTCCGCTTCCGAGGGCAGAAAAATCGCCATTCTTCAGAAAAATCCCCAGGTATGCATTGAATTCGACACCAACTGCCATATAAAAACCGGCGACATCGCCTGCCGCTGGGGCTTTCGTTACCAGTGTGTCATTGGCTTTGGGAAGGCTGTGTTTATCGAGTCTCTTCAAGAGAAACAAATAGCACTCGATATCATCATGAAGCAGTATTCGGACGGTGCATTCACGTATTCGGACGATGCGTTATCCCGTATGGTGACCTTCAAGGTCAAACTGACAGAAATAAGCGGCAAAACAGCGTGAGATAAAAAGAAGTGTGAAGCGTATTTTAGGGTGCGCCGCAACAACGAAGGGTGCAGCGCAACGCAGCATCCGGACTTTTTACGAAGCCGTCAATTTTTACACGAATATCAGGGGGAAGATAAGACCATGACGCTGAATGTAGTTTCTCGCATTGACCATCAGGTAACGGTACGAAACGTATTGATCAGTGTTTCCGATAAAAGCGGCCTTCAGAAACTTGTGACACAACTTCTCGACATCAACCCGGACATCATGTTTTATTCCACCGGCGGCACATTCAACACCATACAGGGGTTTCTGGGACAAAAGGCGGATGCGCATCTCCGGCAGGTTTCACAATACACCGGCCAACCTGAAACTCAGGGCGGACTCGTCAAGACGCTCGATTTCAAGATTTATCTGGGAATTCTCACCGAAACCTACAATACGGACCATCAGCAAGATTTAAAACGCACGCAGGCAGTACCGCTGGATATGGTCGTGGTCAACCTCTACCCCTTCCGCCAGACCATCGCAAAATCCGGCGTCACCGTAGAAGAAGCCCGGGGCAATATTGATATCGGAGGCCCCTGCATGATCCGCGCGTCCGCCAAGAATTATCTGCGAGTGGCGTCCGTCGTCAACCCGGATGACTACGGCATGATTGTTGCTGCAATGGAGGCCGGCGGCGGCAAGACATCTCTGGAGCTTCGTTTTCGCTTAGCTCAGAAAGCGTTTTTACACACCGCCGACTATGACCGAATGATCGCCGATTATCTCAACAAGCAGTCCTTCGCGGATGTTAGTAAATGCTATCAGCCATGATAGCCAGATAGCCGCGGCCCCCACTTCCAACATCACAACCCGATATAGAGGTAAATTATGCCAGACGATCTGAAAAAAATGTACAAAACCATTGTGGATGAACATTTTCCGCCTCGGATGGAAATCAGCTTTATTGACGAAACCGGTCGGCAGACCCTGTATTACGAAAAAGTCCTCTGGGACATTCAGGGAGAGCAGAAAGGGCTGCGATACGGTGAAAATCCCGGACAGGAAGCCGCTCTGTACCGGATGGTCAACGGCAATCTGATGTTAGGGGAAACACAGACCATTCAGCCGGGTCAGTATCTGGCGTCGGATATCGAGCTGCTGCAATCCGGAAAACACCCGGGAAAAACCAACCTGACCGATGCGGACAACGCGCTCAACATCCTGAGATATTTCATGGATACCCCGACAGCCGTCATCGTCAAGCACAACAACCCCTGCGGCGTGGCGCAGTCCGAAACGCTGGCCGATGCGTATCACAAGGCCATGATGGCGGATCGGGTGGCGGCCTTCGGCGGGTGTATCGCCGTCAACCGGCCTGTGGACAAAGACACCGCAGAGGCCATCAGCCGCCAATACGCCGAAGTGGTGGTCGCGCCGGAATTCGAGAACGGTGTGATGGATATCTTTGCCGCGAAAAAAAATCTCCGAGTCATCCGGATCCACAATATCGCCCGGCTTCATGAATTCGTCGGAAAG
This sequence comes from Deltaproteobacteria bacterium, assembly GCA_021778975.1. Lineage (GTDB taxonomy): Bacteria > Desulfobacterota > Desulfobacteria > Desulfobacterales > Desulfatirhabdiaceae > RAAP-1. The sequence goes on along the minus strand of JAJYBO010000034.1, from coordinate 2,409 downwards.
CGTTTTGTAGATTTCAAGAGCCTGATAGACGGGGGGGTCGTCGCGCAGTGGTCATTCGTTCCCCAGGCCAGAACGCCGGCCGATCTCAAGCTGGCGACCTGTGATTACAAAGGCCGGACACACCGCATCCAGCGAGAGCCCACGGCAACAGAATACCAGGACATGCTGTTCGGATGGCTGGTGGAATCCGGCGTCACATCCAATTCGGTCATTTACGTCAAAGACCGGACGACGGTCGGTATCGGCACGGGTGAGCAGGACAGGGTTGGCGTCGCTGAAATCGCACGGGACAAAGCATACCGGAAGCTGGCGGACCGACGCTGTTTCGAACGTTACGGCATTGCCTACAACGACATGAAAGACACCGACAAAATAGAGGAAATTGATCGGTGGGTCGCCTCCGTCAACGGCGGACTTCAGGGCGCCGCTATGATTAGCGACGCGTTTTTTCCGTTCCGCGACGGTGTGGATGTCGGTCTTCGAGAAGGTGTCTCGTGTGTCATTCATCCCGGCGGCTCCGAAAATGATTATCAGTCCATCATCGCCTGCAACGACGCCGGCGCGACAATGGTCTATACAGGCCAGAGAAGCTTCAAACACTGATCTACCATGAGGACAGGACAGGGCGTGGACGATGTTTCGTGTCATCTGCGCGCTGCCTTCTGTCTTCCGTCATCCGCCATGTACTATTCCCGCCCGCTGGTTCCCCTGTTGCTGTCTCTGATAGCGGGTATCCTGACGGGATACTGGCTGCCGGATTACCCGATCTGGGGATATGCGCTGGTGCTGGCGGGCGCGGCGGGCGTTCTGCGCGCCATTATCCGCCGGATACCGCTCCGGTTCGCGCCGCTGCTGCTCATCGCGGCCTGCGGATATCTGTCCATTCAACCCTGGACAACGCGGCATCTTCCTGCAAACTGTATCTCACGATTCGCCGCATCGGATATTCAGACGGTTATCGGCGTCGTGTTATCCGATCCCTCTACGGATCATCATCGGCAAAAATTCGATGTCCATTGTGAATACCTTCAAAAGAAGGGACCGCATTTTTCGCTCAGTGGGAATATCCGTGTCACGGTGGATGGCGCGGTTCCCGACCTGGACGTGGGCGACCGGATTCGGATTTCCGGGCGCATCCGCCTGCTGAACAATTTCAAAAACCCTGGTGGTTTCGACTACCGGCGGTACCTGCGGTTTAACGGAATTCAGGCCGCCATGTTCGTGGGATCCGGGGATGTCGCAAGAGACGGTGCGGCGCATCATCACAGCATTTTCAAAGTCATCCACGATGTTCGCAAGAAAATTTCCCATCACATAGATCAGGTCGGCGATACAGATGAAAGAGCGGTTCTGAAAGCGCTGCTCATCGGAGACACCCGGGAAATTCCAAAAGAAATCACCGAGATGTTCAGCAAAGACGGTATCAGTCATCTGCTGGCGATTTCGGGGCTTCATGTCGGAATTGTGGCGACCAGCGCCTTTTTCACCTTTCAGTGGATATTGAGCCGATTTTCCTTTTTTCTCTGGCGGGCCTGGACCCGAAAAGGCGCGGCGCTGCTTGCTTTTTTCCCCGTGCTGGCCTACGGTCTTCTGGCCGGCATGTCGCCTTCCACCCAGAGGGCCGTCATCATGATCACCGTCTTTCTGATGTCGTTTCTGGCGGAACGAGAACCGGAAGCGTTCAACACCCTGTCACTGGCGGCCCTGGTGATTCTGGTGATACACCCGCCGGCGCTTTTCTCCATTTCGTTTCAGTTGTCTTTTGCATCGGTGTTTTCGATTCTCTTTTTTCTCCCCAGACTGGGATCACCTCCGGATATCTTCTCGGACCGCCGAAGCCGTCTGCGCCATACACTGCTGTCTCCCCTCTGGGTGTCGCTCTCCGCAACGCTGGGGACGCTGCCTCTGGTGGTCTATTATTTCAATCAGATATCCCTTGTCAGTCCGATAGCCAATTATGTGATCGTACCGATCGTCGGTTTTGGCGTGGCGCCGCTGGGATTGCTTTCCGCCACAACGTCTTTTATCACCCCAACGGTCGCGGTTTGGGGATTGAAATGCTGCGCCACCATTTTGGGCGTTGCCCTGCATCTCGCCCGTTTTTTTGCTGAATTTTCATGGGCCGCCATTCAGGTGGTCAGCCCCTCCATTCCGGAACTGATATTCGGATATTGCCTTCTGTTCGCCTGCTTCGCCATGAAACCAGGGCGCCCCTTCAAACAACTGGTGATTCCCGGAAAATCTTCACGCCACGTACCCCAGACGTTCAAAAGGCGCATGGGCATTATCGCGGTTGCCGCAGCGCTGCTACTGGGAGCCGACGCCGCTTACTGGGGATACCAGCGGTTTTTCAGATCCGATTTGCGGATAACGGTGATTGATGTCGGTCAGGGTACGGCCAGTCTTCTG
>JAJYBO010000253.1 GCA_021778975.1 Deltaproteobacteria bacterium | reverse complement strand
TGTCCGTGATATCGTCGTATCGAGCGACAAGGCGCCGGATGACACGGTATCGCGCGGCGATCTGACGGTGTTCGACTTTGCCCGTGTCGCCCGGATCACCGTTTATGACATCGGAAGCGACATCGCCGCGTTTCTTGCGGATATGGAATCCCGCAGTCTTGCTCAGAATGCTGTCGTCCTGCAGGCGCGGGTCAACCTGGCGACACCGTGGGTTGGTGACGCCGTGAACTGTCTCCGAGAGATGGGATATTTTTTCGGCGGCGCACAACCCCGGTGGTTCGACACCGATGGATTTCTGATGCAGAAGCTTCTCTGTCCGCCGGATTTTGACGGTATTCAGCTTCTGACCGACTTTTCCACGCAGCTTCTGGAATTTATCCGTGAAGACTGGCGGCGCGCCGCAGGCAAGGCGCACAAATCCTGAGGAGTGAAGCGTACTTATGGTACGCCTCAACGACGAAGGATGCAGCGCAACGCAGCACTCGGGCTTTTTACGAAGCTGTCACAGGTTTTTATTGTAATCTTTATAAAAGCTGGTAATAAATAAGCGTCCGGGATTTCAAAACCACTTACAGAATCTTTCGGACATTTATGAATGACTTCAGGTTTATGGCCGCACGAGAAAAAAGGAGGCTGGTATGCTGGATTTTATCAAGAAAACCATGTTGACGGGTATTGGTCTTGCCATGAAAACCAAAGAAGAAGTGGAAGACTGGGTGAAAGAAATCGTCAAAAAAGGAGAAATGACAGAAAACGAGGGCAGGAGCTTCCTGGAAGAACTCAAAAATAAATCCCAAAAAGCCCAGGAAGATTTTGAAAAGAAGATTGAAACCAAATTCAAGGAACTGCTCAAAAAAGCGAATATCGCAACCCGTGACGAAATCAACGCGATGAAGCAGGAAATCGAAGAACTAAAAGCCAAATCCAGCTCCGATTAAAGGCGCCCCACCCAGGGATGTCCTCGCGTCATCGTGAGGGATATTTGACGGCTTCGTAAAAAGTCCGGATGCTGCGTTGCGCTGCATCCTTCGTCGTTGCGGCGTACCATAAGTACGCCTCACTCCTCAGGATTTGCGCGCCTTGCCTGCGAACTTTTTACAAAGCCGTCCGAATTTCGACTTTTTACGAGGGCATCATATTTAATAATTTCATACAACAGTGGACAATATGGCAGCTTCCAATATCCGTTTCAATGACAATGGTGAATTGACAGTACCGGATCATCCGGTAGTTCCTTATATCGAAGGCGATGGTACAGGCCCCGATATCTGGCGCGCCACCCAAAAGGCCGTGGATGCGGCTGTACAAACCGCATATTCCGGAAAAAGACAGATCGAGTGGCGTAAAATTTATGCCGGAGAAAAAGCATTTCATCAGACCGGCGAATGGCTTCCGGAACAAACTCTTGACGCCATTCAGGAACATGTAGTCGCTATCAAGGGGCCGCTGACCACCCCGGTAGGCAAAGGAATCCGGAGTGTGAACGTAACCCTTCGGCAAAAGCTTGATCTCTACGCCTGCATTCGTCCAGTAAGTTATATTCAGGGGGCGCCAAGCCCCATGAAGCATCCTGAAAAAGTTGATATGATCATTTTCAGAGAGAACACAGAAGATGTGTATGCGGGTATCGAATGGCCATCCGGCAGCAAGGATGCTGAAACCGTCATTCAGTTTCTAACCCGCTCAATGGGCGTTCAGATTCCGGAGAACGCCGGCATCGGCATCAAGCCCATAAGCCCAAAGAACAGTAAACGCCTGGTGGCGCGGGCCATTGCCTATGCCATAAAACACCATTTGAAGTCGGTGACGCTCATGCACAAAGGGAATATTATGAAATACACCGAAGGCGCCTTCTGTCAGTGGGGATATGAGGTGGCCCGTGAGCGTTTCGGAGACGTCGCCATTACCGAAAAAGAGCTGACGGAGGTTTATGGAGGCGTTCAGCCTGAGGGTAAGGTTGTCATCAAGGACCGCATCGCCGATATGCTGTTCCAGCAAGTGCTGCTCAGACCGGATGAATTTCAGGTCATCGCCACCCCCAATCTGAACGGCGATTACCTGTCGGATGCTCTGGCGGCTCAGGTTGGAGGGCTTGGCATGGCGCCCGGCGCCAACATCGGCGACAACTGTGCTGTTTTTGAAGCCACGCACGGAACGGCGCCCAAATACGCCGGGCAGGATAAGGTAAATCCCGGTTCCCTTATTTTGTCCGCAGCCATGATGCTCACTTATATGGGATGGGAAGAAGCTTCGGATATCCTTAAAAATTCACTTCAGGCGACCATACGCGCCGGGGTGGTGACCTATGATCTGGCGCGTCAGATCGTCGGGGCTTCCGAAGTTTCCTGCTCCGGGTTTGCAGATGCCATGATTCAGCGCATGGGAGCAAATGTCTGAAGCACGTTTTTAAAGCGCTTGCAGATGCGATTTTCCCGCGTCGGTGTCTGATGTGCGGTGCGTTTTTTCGCGTAGAATCGCCCGTGGCCGATTCTACGGACGATCCGCTCGTGGCGCTTTTCAGTCAAACGATGGCTGTTCTTTTGTGTGCGCGCTGCCGTTCCGGATTTCAACCGGTGACGCCTCCGTTCTGTCTGATGTGCGGAATGACGTCAGCGGCTTTTGAAGCGAGCGATCAGCTTTGCGACGCATGTACATGCAATCCCCGCAATTTCTGTCAGGCGCGCGCGGTTGGTGCTTACGAAGGGCCGCTCCGAGACCTGATTCATGATTTCAAGTTCAGAGGGCGGATTTATCTGGCAAAACCATTGGGGTTTTTGCTGGCATTTGTTTTGAAGCGGGAATATGGCGCTATACTGCCCGACATACTGGTTCCGGTGCCGCTGCACCCCCGGAAACACCGGCTGCGAGGGTTTAACCAGACATATCTGCTGGCTGTTCATACAGTGAGGTGGTTGCAGCGATATCCGAACGTTGCGGATATATCCCCTGGATTTTTACATCAGGAGTTGCTGCAACGCTCCCGATGGACAGATTCCCAGACCCGTCAGGGAAAAACCGGACGCAAATCCAATATCGCCGGAGCGTTTCGGGTGACATCCCCCCAAAACATATATGAAAAACACATTCTCGTCATGGATGACGTCTATACCACCGGATCAACGGTGGATGAATGCGCCCGCGTACTGCTGGCCGCTGGTGCGCATCGTGTGGATGTGCTGACGCTGGCAAGGACGTTATGACATGATATATCGGCAGAACGATGCCATTTCCTTTTTTCAGTTTCCGCATCTGACCGAATTTCCGGAACTTCGACACGGCGTGTTTACCCGCCTTGGGGGGGTCAGTACCGGGGCTTTTCACAGTCTGAACGTCGGAATGTCCGGCGGAGACGAAGCCTCCAATGTAATTCAAAACCGTCTGGCGGTTTCCCGATGTATGGGCGGAGCGGGGCTGGTGTTTCTGGATCAGGTTCATGGGACGGATGTGGTCAATGTCCGTGAAAGAGTTGCTGCGGCTGAAGCAGGCGGCTTTCGTGCGGGTTCCGGTGACGCTCTGATCAGCCGGCTTCCGGGTGTTTCCATGTTGATTCAGACGGCGGACTGCCAGTCCGTGCTGATTTTCGACCCTGTTCGGATGGCCGTGGGCAATGTTCATTCCGGGTGGCGCGGAAGCCTTCACAACATTATTGGACGCACGGTTCAGGCCATGATAGAGGAATTTGGGACAGATCCCACTACGCTGCTGGCGGGCATCGGCCCGTCACTTGGCCCCTGCTGCGCCGAGTTTATTCATTATCACACTGAAATCCCAAGACATTTCTGGTTATATAAAAACAGTGCGGACCACTTTGATTTCTGGGCGCTCAGCAGAGATCAATTGACAGAAGCAGGGGTTCCAGATGACCATATCGTTTGCAGTCATTTATGCACCCGGTGTCGGACAGATTTGTTTTTTTCATATCGAAAAGAACAGGTCACCGGCCGCTTTGCCGCAGTAATCGGACTGGTATGAACTTAGATAACGCCACCATATTATGGAATCGCTCCGTCGCCCCATCCTGCTACCGGAT
>JAJYBO010000252.1 GCA_021778975.1 Deltaproteobacteria bacterium | reverse complement strand
CCGAACATCAGAATACCGGTCAGCGGGTTGTTGATTTCGTGAGCCACCCCTGCGGCCAGCCGGCCCAAAGACGCCATCTTTTCGGACTGCACCAACTGATCCTGGGCCTCCTCCAGCTTTTTCACGACTTCCAGCCGCTCCCGAAGATCGTTGTAAATGCCCATGGTGGCGACTTCCTTGCCATCCTCGTAAATAATGGCGCCGGTCATTTCCACCGGGATCTTTTGCCCCCCGCTCGTCAGGATGTCAAATCGCGTCACCGGAAGTTTTCCGGCCCCTCCGTAGGTATCATCCCGCAGTTTCTTCATGACTTCCTTGGCGACGCCCGGCGGGTATAGATCAGAGATGTTGATATGATCGGATCTCCTGAACGAACGGCAAAAAAGTTCTTCAGCCGCCCGGTTCATCACCAGTATGCGTCCGTTGCGTTCCGCGGCGACAATGGCGCTGGTGGAACTCTGGATGACCCGGTCCATGAATTCCCGGATGTCATGGAATATTTTCTCCAGGGTTTTGCTGCGGGTGACATCCCGGATGGATTCAATCACATAGATTACATGCCCGTTATCATCCAGAATTGGAGAAAAGACACGATCTTCCCAGTGAAAACTGCCGTTGAGATGCTGAATCTGCCGCAGAATGGAGTGGCCAGTGCCATCTTTGAGGGTTTTGTCGAAAGGACAGGTATCTCGGTTACAGGGAAGATCCGGATCCATAAAAATCGTATGAAACACTTCCCGGCAGGTCTTTCCGACAACCTGGGCTTCGACGACCGCGAACTTGTCCAGCAGTCTCTGGTTTACCGCCAGCACGGTGCGGTGCGGATCCAGAATCAGCGTCGGAAACGACAATGAATCAAAGACCCGCAGACGCCAGTCGTTCTCCTGGAGTACCTGAAAGCTCATGAAAATCCCTTATCGTCCCGGAACAACATGTGGAAGCTCACCGGTTCGGTCCGCTGACGTCGGTACCGAAAATGCGGTTTCCAGCGCTTTTACCGCTGCATCGGCATGGCCCCGCCTAAAAATCAGGCTGACGGACGCGGCCGCGCAGGAAAGCGCCAGCACCGGCGTCCCATGATCGGCCAGTGCTTTCAGCGCTGCGCACAGAATGCCATAGCGATCCCCATAGTGCGGCCCCTGCAGGGTGACCAGTTCAACGGCATCGTCAATCCGCAGTCCGGAAAAACCGGCGTCTCCGCTGCCATCCGCTTCCATGAAATCCCGGACCGTCAGCGATCTGTCCGACAGCAGGTACAGGCGCAAAACAGCACCGGATGCAGGATGCGCGAATACCAGAATCGGGGATGCCCCCTGACCGGTGATCCGGCGGACCAGACGTGAAGCCACATCTGGAATATATTGAGAAGAAAGTTCCAGTGATATCAGGCACAGCCCCGTTCGTGCGGCAATACCATAGGTTTTGATCACGGATTCCCAGTAAACGGCAAAAATTTCCATCAGAGTTGGTGTACGCGGAATTCAGGACGAAACGGCGCGTGGTTTTCCGGCAGCTCCACGACATTGCACACCGCGGACACCGCTGCATCCAGTTGAAGGTAATGGGTGGTGAGGCAAAGCGCCGAAAACGACGACGCCATGCCGTAAATCGGAAGCCCGGCGCCGTTCATGGCTGTCAGGATGCGGCCGATCAGCTCCAGCCTGGAGCGATGCGGAAAAATGGTCAGGGCGCCCACTGGATACAATATCGTATAAGCGCCTGAAAATGGTTCGAGCGCGATTTCCGCGGCCTGCCGATCTTCGGCGGAAATACAGCACATGCCGCTCAACAGACCGTTCAGCGCATCCATAGAGGCCAGCATCAGGTTGATATGACGGTCCGCCAGACAGCCCAGTATGCGGGCCGCCGGATCTCCGACATCTGGATGCAGATGGAGCTGCACCAGCTCACCGCTCAACTTCAGACCACCGACCGGTAATTTATGCGTGTAATCATTCATTGATGAATCCATCAGCCCCGGAAATTCTTTATGCAACAGAATGCCTTCGATGTTCTGTTGCGGCCGAATACGAATGCGCTCGTCATTCGATCCGGCCGTTCGCAATCAACAGGGTTATCCCAGATAATCCCGAACGATTCCCATCAGTTTTTCCAGATTGATTGGTTTTGGAATGTAATCGTCGGCCAGGGTATTCTTGCCATCCCAGTGTGTATAATTGGTGGAGGTGACCGCATCGGCCACGGCCGTCAGCAGCAACACGACGATGCTCTTGTAATCGCTGGAATTTTTCAATTCCGCACACAGTTCATAGCCATTTTTACGGGGCATCATGACATCCAGAATGACCAGTGCAGGACGCTCTTTTTTGATCTGATCCATGGCTTCCACGCCGTCATAGGCTTTGGCAACCCGAAAATTCTGGCTTTCCAGCTTCATGGCAACCGATTCCACCAAATCCGGATCGTCGTCAACAATCAGAACAAGTTTTTTTTCACTCATGGAAATATCTCCTCTTATAAGGGTGTTATTGTAGTACGGTCTTATCGAATAGTAAATGCCGACGGCGTTCGATGGAACGTCCATCGGCTCAATGTGAACGTTTCGCCGACGCTCAGCCGACCTGCGGTCTGGGGTACAGCCCCGCTCTTTCCACGATTTCCGGCACCTTCTGTTCCCACTCGATGGCCATGATGTGGAACCCGGCGACACCTTTGACCTGTTTGAGGCGTTCGATGCTTTCAACGCAAATTTTGATGCCTTCTTCCGCCTGTTTTTCCTTTGGGACGCCGGCCATTCTGTCCACGACTTCCTGGGGGACATCCATGCCCGGAACCTTGTTTTTCATATATTTGGCCATGCCGACCGTCTTGATGGGGGTAATGCCGGCCAGGATATAGCATTTTTCATCCAGCCCCCGGTCCCGGACGCCAGCCATCCATTTTTCAAACTTATCCAGGTTGTAGATGCACTGGGTCTGAATGAAATCAACGCCGGCAGCCACTTTCTTGGCAAGACGCGCCACCCGGAGTTCAAACGGATCGGCGAAAGGATTGGCCGCCGCGCCGATGAACATTTTCGGTGGGCACTCGATATCGGCGCCGCCCTGGAACTTGCCTTCATCCCGCATTTTTTTCACCATCTGGATGAACTGGATGGAGTCAATGTCATGAACCCCCATCGCCATCGGATGATCGCCGAAATGCGGGTGGTCTCCGGAAAGACACAGCATGGTGTTGATGCCGTGGGAATACGCGCCGATGATATCGGACTGCATGGCGAGCCGGTTGCGGTCGCGGGTGACCATCTGCATGATGGGATGCAGCCCCATCTGCCGGATGATGACACTGGCGGCGAAGCTGGACATCCGCACCATGGCCGTCTGATTGTCCGTGACGTTGACGGCGTCCACATAGCCCCGCAGCATTTCGGCTTTCTGGCGGACTTTTTCAGGCGCCGCCCCTCGCGGCGGGCCGCACTCCGATGTCACCGCCAGATTTCCGGATTTCAAGACCTTTTCGAGCACACTGTCGGTTTTCATTCTGCCAAATCCTCCCTGATGATTTTACGAGGTCCGGCAGCCCGGCCGGGTCTCCAGTCTTTGGCCGGGATGATATCCTCATACCGGTCTTCCATGCCAAGCGCCTTTAGCCGATCCCAGATCAACTGCCAGGCGCAATCCACATCCGGACTGATTTCGCATTTTCCGCTGGTGGAGCCTCCGCAGGGGCCGTTCATCAACTGTTTGGAGCATCTTGCAATGGGGCAAACGCCGCCGGTGAAGCCCAGAACACAGTTGCCGCATCCCTGACATCGTTCCGCCCACACGCCCTGACGTTCCGAAGCCCCCATGAATTTGGTGTTGACCGCCGGAAACACGGGTTTGTTTTTGAAGCGCCGGCAGATTTCCTGTACGCCGCAGCCGCAGGCCATGGATACAATGGCGTCAACGCCATCCACCATGGACACCAGTTCTTCCACGTATTCCGGATCGCACTGGCGTTCCAGGGTATGCTCGCGAATCTGTAAATTTTTTCCCTGTTTCAGAAATGACATCTGCAGCAACGATGACAGGACGCCGACTTCTTTA
>JAJYBO010000251.1 GCA_021778975.1 Deltaproteobacteria bacterium | reverse complement strand
CTGCTCGATTTTCTCTCTTTTCTCTGGATCTTTCCATGATTCATGATTGGCGATAAGCCGGGTATTGGTCTGCATCAGTTCATGGATGATCTTAAGCCCATGCGCTTTGATGGTGCTGCCGGTTTCCGTCACTTCCACGATGGCGTCCGCAAGCCCGGACACCACTTTGGCCTCGGTGGCGCCCCACGAAAACTCGACCGTCACCGGAATATTTCTTTCTTCGAAGTATTTTTTCGTAAACTGCATCAGCTCCGTGGCAATTTTTTTACCTTTGAGGTCTTCCGGTTTCTGCGCCGGAGAATCAAACGGCACCGCCAACACCCATCGGGCCGGTCTGGCACTTACTTTGGAATACACCAGATCGGCCACGACATGAACATCGGAATTGTTTTCAGCAATCCAGTCCTTACCCGTCAGACCGGCGTCCATAGTGCCGTTTTCAACATACCGGGACATTTCCTGCGCCCGGCAGAGCGCGCATTCGATATGATCGTCATTGATTTCGGGGAAATAACTTCTGCCATTGACATCAATTTTCCATCCGGAACGCCTGAACAGCTCTATGGTGGCATTCTGGAGACTTCCTTTGGGAATTCCCAATTTCAGAACAGTTGACATTTATTTATAAACCTCCTTCGGGTTGAATACGGGTTCTCCGCATATTATGACGGACTGTCCTTCGACACGCTGAAAAAAACAGCTTTTATGCCCTGTATGGCAGGCCGCTCCGCCAATCTGATCCACTTTCAGCAACACCGTATCGTTATCGCAGTCAATCCGAATTTCCCGAACCATCTGATGATGCCCGGATGTTTCACCCTTGATCCAGAGCGACTGCCGACTGCGGCTGTAATAAGTGGCTCTGCCGGTTGAAAGCGTGGCTTCCCAGGCTTCGGCATTCATAAACGCCAGCATCAGAATCTCACCCGTTTGATAATCCTGGGCGATAGCCGGCACCAATCCTCCAAGTTTGCTGAAATCCAGATGAATCTTTTCCATAAGTTGTCCTTTAAAATGAAAAATCCTGTTATTTTCTGAAGACAGAAAACCGCAGGATCGAGGTAAAACCGGAAACACATCGTCGGTAAAAAATCTTGTCTTTCTATAATGCTGAGGTATAATATGGACGAATTTGCAAAAAGTCAAAATGTAGTCTGAATACTCTAACAAGTGGATAAAAATTTGTAAAGCGATAACCATATCCAACGTCACATGGACGTCACCGAAACTTTCGATGGCTCTCATGGCGCGCCGCCCCATTCATAATGCTTCAAACCAACATGTGTACAGGCCAGAGCCGATACGTTATGTTTTAACCGCCAATTTTTCGGCTTGCCTGTAAGGATTTTCTTGTAAAATGCCAAACCATCGCAAAGCATCTCAAATTCTCAGACAGCGCGCCAGACACAGTTCCGGCAGCATTTCCCGCGTCATCTTTAAAATCGTTTTATGGTGCGGGCTGCTGGGCATGGTCGCCGCCGCCGCCGGGCTGACGCTGCTATATTTTTATATCAACGAAGATTTGCCTAAAATATCCAAACTGTCCGATTATCATCCACCTGTCATCAGCACCGTATATTCCGCTGACAACCAAAAGATCGGAGAGTTCTACAAGGAACGACGGATTGTCATTCCCATATCCGCAATTCCCCAGATGTTGAAAGAGGCGTTCATTTCCGCCGAAGATTCCAGATTTTATTCGCACCCAGGCATTGACGTCATCGGCATTTTTCGCGCATTCATCAAAAATCTCGAAGCCGGCGGTGTGGTGCAGGGAGGCAGCACCATCACCCAGCAGGTCATCAAGTCTTTTCTGCTGACACCGGAACGCAGTTATACCCGAAAACTGAAGGAAGCCATACTGGCGTATCGTATCACCAAGGCATTCAGCAAGGATGAAATCCTGTTTTTGTACCTGAACCAGATTTATCTGGGACATGGCGCTTACGGTGTCGAGGCCGCAGCAGAAACCTATTTCGGAAAACCTGTCAGCCAGTTGAACATCGCCGAATGCGCGCTGCTGGCAGGGCTCCCTCAGGCGCCCACCAAATATTCGCCGTTCCGATATCCGGAACGGGCCAAACAACGCCAGATTTATGTGCTGAATCGTATGGCCGCGGATGGATACATCACCGAAGCACAGGCCGCGGACGCCATCAAACAGCCCCTGGATATCAAAACCAAAAGATCCCGAAACATCGAAGAAATGCCGTTTTATACCGAACAGGTACGACGTTATGTCGAAAGCAAATACGGACAAGATGCTCTCTATACCAGCGGCATGAACATTTATACGGCAGTCCATGCAGACCTTCAAAAATCGGCTCAAAAAGCGGTAGATGACGGGCTTGCCGATCTGGATAAACGCGAAGGATATCGAGGGGCCGTCAAGCATCTGAAACCCGATGAAATTGACAATTACTGCAACACGATCCAGCAAGGCTTGGGCAACACCCCCTTGAAGCCCGGAGAAATGTTGAACGCGGTTGTCGTGTCTTTGGGAAAAGATCGCTCCGCTCTCGTGCGGGTGGGGAAATATCAGGGGATCATCAAGCCGGAAGACATGAGATGGGCCAGAAACATCAATCCGGAAGCCGCACGAAATAGTGACATCAGGCATTCGGGAGGCATTCTGTCACCGGGTGATGTCATCATGGTCAAAGTTAAGAATGGCGCCTCCGCCAATCGCCTGGAATTTTCTCTGGACCAAATCCCGAAAGTTCAGGGAGCGCTGCTCTGTCTGGAGGCCGGCACTGGCAGCGTTGTCGCCATGGTGGGCGGACGAGATTTCAAGGACAGCCAGTTCAACCGCGCAATTCAATCCCGGCGTCAGCCGGGTTCGTCGTTCAAGCCCATCATCTATGCCGCGGCCATTGATAAAGGCTATACGCCTGCCACAGTGGTCGTGGACGCGCCAGTCGCTTTTCCCACCGGCGATGGAAACGATGTGTGGAAGCCTCATAATTATGAACGAAATTATTTAGGTCATATTCCGCTGCGCACAGCTCTTGAAAAATCCATCAACGTCGTGACCGTTAAAATTCTTCAGGACATCGGTGTGGACTACGCGATCAATTATGCTAAAAAACTGGGAATTACATCGCATTTAGAACACAACCTTTCCATTGCGCTGGGGTCATCCGGCGTATCGCTTCTGGAGCTGGTAAGAGCCTATTCGGTCTTTGACAACGGCGGCGATCTGATTCAACCGGTATTCATCACCAAAATTGTGGATCAAAATGGAAAGATACTCGAAGAATCCCATCTCCAAAAAGAACATGTCATTGACGCCAGCACCGCATACATCATCACCAGCCTTCTGGAAAGCGTCATCAAGGATGGCACCGGACGCAAAGCACTGGCGCTGAACCGACCGGCAGCCGGCAAAACCGGCACCACCAACAACCTGAACGATGCCTGGTTTGTCGGATACACACCGGAATACATCACAGGCGTATGGGTCGGTTTCGATGAAGAAGCGTCTCTCGGAAGAGGCGAGACAGGCGGTGTGGCCGCGTGCCCGATCTGGGTGGAGTACATGAAGCAGGCGCTTGCCAGCAAGCCTGTCGAGGTCTTTCCGGTTCCGTCAGGCGTTATATTCGCCAAAGTGGATGCCTCTACCGGACAGCCGGCAGGGCCAGATTCTCAGAACGTGCGATTTGAATGCTTCAAGGAAGGGACGCGTCCGATTCATACCGCGGTCAACACCGCCACACCGGGTTCTCCGGATGAATCTCAGACACAGATGGGGCCGGATGAGCTGTCGAAATCCGAATTCTAATCCGCATGTTTTATCTGCCTCCCTTTACCAGCAGAATAACCGAAATGGTTTTCAGGATAATTCTTATATCCAGCCATAATGACATGTTTTTTACATAGTAGAGGTCAAACTCCAGCTTATTCAGCGAATCTTCTACGGAGGCTCCATACGGATAGTTGATTTGCGCCCACCCCGTAATACCAGGCTTTACGGAGTGACGAATAAAATAATAAGGGATTTCATTTTCAAGTTCATTCACAAATTCAGGACGTTCGGGTCGTGGTCCCACAATACTCATATCCCCACGAA
>JAJYBO010000250.1 GCA_021778975.1 Deltaproteobacteria bacterium | reverse complement strand
GTATTATGTGGAAAAGCGGCATATCCGTCGAGCAGATATCTCACATTACCGGATTGCCTGTCGAAAAAATCCGTTCGAAAAAATCCGTGAACTCACGATAACGTGATTTTGGGGCGGGTGTTTCGGATTTCCTCTGTTGAATACATCATTCACAACGATTTTAGGTGATTTCCAATTTCCAGTCCAACCTTCTGGATAAATTAGATGATCCAATCCCATTAAACTGAACCAGCGCCCGCCCCATCATCTTTCAATTTGATATTTTTCCGAAATTGCTTTAAAAATCAAACCTTCAGTTGTTGTTGAACAACTGCCCGAAATCGGCATTCCACAATTTCTGGAGGAATTTTATGGTGTTGGCATTGCATGACAATCTTTCAAGACTCGAAGAGATGCGCCAGGAAGCGATACGAGGCGGCGGCGACAAGCGAATCGTCGGGCAACACGCCAGAGGCAAGCTCACCGCTCGTGAACGCATTGATCTTCTGTTGGATGAAGGTTCTTTTGAAGAATTCGATATCTTGAAAACCGGGCGGGGAAATGCCCTGGGAGAAGATAACTACTGCTATCTCGGTGACGGCGTGGTAACCGGGCATGGCACCATTGATGGGCGTGAAGTCTTCGTTTTTAGTCAGGATTTTACCGTCTTCGGTGGCTCTCTGGGCGAAGCGCATTCCCAGAAAATCACCAAAGTAATGGACCACGCGGTCCGGGTCGGCTCTCCCATCATCGGGCTGAACGATTCCGGAGGCGCCCGCATTCAGGAAGGCGTGGATGCACTGGCGGCGTATGGGGAAATTTTTCACCGCAACGTCGAGGCCAGCGGCGTCGTTCCCCAAATTTCCTGCATCATGGGGCCGTGCGCCGGGGGCGCTGTGTACAGCCCGGCCATGACGGATTTCACCTTCATGGTCGAAAAATCCTCCAACATGTTCGTCACCGGCCCCAATGTCGTCAAGACCGTCATCCATCAGGATATCACTTCCGAAGAACTCGGCGGCGCGAAGGTACACGGGTCCGTCAGCGGAGTGGCCCATTTCGTGATGCCCAACGACGTGCTGTGTCTCCGCGAAGTTCGAAGACTCATCAGTTACCTGCCCTCGAATAACCGGCAGAAAGCGCCGTTTCTAGATTTGTGGGATCCGCCGGAACGCTCGGATCCGGCGCTGGATTATCTGGTGCCGTCCAATCCCAATCAGACCTACGACATGAATGTTCTGATCTACAGCATTCTGGACGGTGCTGAGTTTCTGGAGATTCAGGCGGAATACGCCCGCAATATCATCTGCGGTTTCGGACGGATGGGCGGGCAGACCATTGGCCTGGTCGCCAACCAGCCAGCGGTGCTTGCCGGCGTTCTTGACAGCGACGCTTCCACAAAGGCTGCGCGGTTCGTCCGCTTCTGTGACGCCTTCAATATCCCGCTAATTTGCCTGGTGGATGTTCCGGG
Organism: Deltaproteobacteria bacterium; assembly: GCA_021778975.1. Classification (GTDB taxonomy): domain Bacteria; phylum Desulfobacterota; class Desulfobacteria; order Desulfobacterales; family Desulfatirhabdiaceae; genus RAAP-1. The sequence continues at coordinate 2,622 of JAJYBO010000250.1, read as the reverse complement.
ATTCATGCCGGGGCCGGATCAGGAACATGGCGGCATTATCCGGCATGGCGCCAAACTTCTGTTCGCCTTTATCGAGGCCACCGTGCCCCGTATCACCGTCATTGTGCGCAAGGCTTACGGCGGCGCGTATCTCGTGATGAATTCCAAGCACATCCACTGCGATATCAATTACGCCTGGCCCACGGCGGAAATCGCCGTTATGGGGCCGCGCGGCGCATCGGAAGTCATTTATCGTCGAGAGATCAAAGAATCCAAAGATCCGGATGCCACGCTGGCCGAAAAAATGGAACAGTACCGCAAAGCCTTTGTCAATCCGCTTCTCTCCGCCCGAAGGGGATATATTGACGATGTCATTTTTCCGAGAGACACACGGCATCGGCTCATCCGGACGCTTCAGTTTCTGGAAAGCAAAAAAACCCGTCAACCGGACCGTAAACACGGTAATATCCCTTTGTAAGAGGTTTCAATGTTCAAGAAAATTCTGATTGCCAATCGTGGAGAAATAGCCGTTCGTATTATCCGGACATGTCGGGAAATGGGGGTTGGGGCGGTTGCGGTATATTCCGAGGCGGATGCCAGAAGCCTTCATGTGCAGCAGGCGGATGAGGCGGTGCTGCTGGGAAACGCCCGTTCTGCGGAATCTTATCTCGTAGCCGAGAAAATCATTGACGCCGCGCTCAAGACAGGGTGTCAGGCGATCCATCCCGGATATGGGTTTCTTTCGGAAAACGCGGATTTTTGTGACAAAATTTCAAGGGCAGGGCTGGTCTTTATCGGACCTCCGGCAACCGCCATTGCCACCCTGGGCGACAAGATCGCTTCCAAAGCCCTGGCGCAGAAAGCTGGCGTACCCGTGGTGCCCGGGCATGTCGGTACGCTGTCCGGTGTGGAGGAGGCGATATCCATCGCCGAACAAATCGGATTTCCGGTCTTGATCAAGCCGGCGGCGGGCGGTGGCGGCAAAGGTATGCGGATAGTCGAAAGCAAAGAGGAAATAGCGCCGGCTTTCTCCGCCTGTCAGGAGGAATCTCGAAAAGCCTTTGGCGAGCATCATCTTTTCATCGAAAAATACATTGATACCCCCCGGCATATCGAAATGCAGATTCTGGCCGACCGGTATGGAAATGTGATTCATTTGGGGGAGAGAGAATGTTCCATCCAGCGGCGCTATCAGAAAATCATCGAAGAAACACCATCTCCTGTCGTCACCCCTGAGGTGCGTCAGAAAATGGGCGAAATGGCGTGTAACCTGGCCCAAAGCGCTGGTTATACCAACGCGGGGACCGTCGAATTTATTGTGGATCGAGATCTGAATTTTTATTTTCTCGAAATGAATACCCGACTTCAGGTAGAGCATCCGGTGACAGAACTGGCGACCGGTTTAGATCTGGTGGCGCTTCAGCTTAAAATCGCCTATGGAGAGGCCCTGACCATCCGTCAAGAAGACGTGTCTTTCAAAGGGGTCGCTATCGAAGCTCGGATCTGTGCAGAAGATCCTTCCCGAAATTTTTTGCCAGCCACCGGCATGATTACCCGCTATGCCTCTCCGCGCGGCAGAAATATCCGGGTGGACAGCGGCGTCGAGGCAGGCAGTGTTGTCAGCGTTTATTATGATTCTCTGCTGTCCAAGATTATCAGTTGGGGAGAAACGCGGGAAAGCGCCCGGATGTCGCTGATCAACGCCTTGAACGGGTATCACATCGAGGGGGTGGTGACCAATGTGGATTTCGTCAATCTGATTCTGAACCATCCGGATTTCGCCGCCGGAAACCTGTCCACCGGTTTTATCACACAGCATTTTGACGGCGATCAGATGAAGACACCGCCGCCTGCAGACAAACTTTGTCTGATAGCGCTGGCCACAACGCTGGTATATCACAATCGGCAGAATCTGGTCAGAGATTCTCTGAAACCGATGGCCGCGCATGTCGGCGGCGGCGCCAAACCCAGAACATGGTATCCGTATATGGTCAAAGGCGACGAAGATGTCTTTGAGATCAGGCTTCAGGGAAATCCCGATACACGGACATGGACGATTTGGGTGAACGGCAATCAGTATCAGGTATTGACACCGGATCTCGAATTTTATCGTCGGCGCATGAAATTAAATATCAACGGGCAGTTTCACCGTTTTCGACTTCAGTTTCGTGGTAACTTCATCTGGGCCGCGTACTGCGGCATTGCCCGGGTGTTTGAAATCTACAGCCCCAAAGAATGGGAATTGTCCCAGTATATGCCCAAAATTCAGAAACAGGTGCTGGACAACATTTTGGAATGTCCCATGCCCGGGCTTGTGGTGGACCTGCGCGTTCAGAAGGGGGATCGCGTCTATCGCGGACAGGAGCTGGTCATTGTGGAGTCCATGAAAATGGAAAGCGGCGTTGCCTCTCCGTGTGACGGTGAGGTGCAGGAAGTGCTGGTTCAGAAAGGGCAGGCTGTGGATACGGGGGATGTGTTGATGCGGTTCAAGCATTGATGGATTCTTATGGAAAATACGCTCAGTTGCGAGGAACGAAAATATGGAAGAAAAAATACTGGTTGCACTCGATGACTCTCCCAGCGCCAGACGCACGGTGGAATTCATGACCCGGATATTGACGCCGGATCAAAAAAACATCGTTC
>JAJYBO010000249.1 GCA_021778975.1 Deltaproteobacteria bacterium | reverse complement strand
CGGTGTTTGCACCGCCGCCTGTCCTTCCGGCGCCATTACCGCCAGACATTTTACAGACAGACAGATTGAAGCGGAAATTTCCGGATTGCTGAATGTATCGAGCTGAAATATGAAAAGTCAAAGTTGTCAATCTCCGAGGAAAATATGGAAACAGAACATAAAGACAGAAAGATTGCACAGGCCATTTGTGACGATATCAAAAACGGTGATAACAGATCCCTGAACCAATGGTTTACGGAGCATTATCAGGAGATGTTCAGATTCGTTCTTTATCGTGTTGCTGCTGATAGGCGCCGGGTTAAAGAGGAAGTCCTTCAGAAGTTTTATATCGAATTGAATAACGGTAATGCGTTTTGCCAGTATTTCGGAATCAATGGATGTTCCTTGAAATCCTATATCTTCGGACGGCTGAGATTTCGGTGTCTCTACAATAGAAAGAAAGAGAAGTCTGACGCGCAGTCAAAACCGGACGATACGGCCGTTGCTGAGATGAAAGATTTTGATGAATCTGAAAATGGGGAGATTCCGGATACTGGTACACATACTGAAAACCTAGTGATCGAGAAACAGCGCCATCATCTCTTGTATCAGGCATTGGATCGGCTTTCCAGCGATTCCAGAACCGTGGAAGATGCCAGGTTACTGTCGTGGATTCTTCAGGAAATTCCCTATGACGAAATGGCGAAACGGTTGCTGACAAGTAAAAATATGGCGGCGACTGATGACGAGATAAAACGTGAATCAGCCAGAATTCGTAAACATGTGACGCGCCCCGGAGGCTCCATGGAAAAATTGGGCTGTATTTTGAAGCAAATGATGGGAAATTCATAACTCAAAAGCATTGCTATCCCCCAATTGGGGGGCTGCTTTCGGGAAAACAATCATGTCACAATGTGGCATGTCGCACTGTCTAATATCGTAAGAGCAGAAAGAATTTCAGGACGGTTCAGATGAATATTTATCAAGCATTCAAAATATATTGCCGAAGCCTCGGAAAAAATATGTGCTGCGGTAATAATTTCTCAATATGAAAGGTGATGGCCATGAAAACACAAACGGTTGACCTTGACGATATCCCACTGGAAACGCAGCCGAAACCGGTTGTTGATGAAATTTTTGCGACAGATGCGGCGGAGATTGCGGCGCGTATGCTGAATACCGAAATAAAACGGCTGAAAACAGCCGCCCCCCGCAGCGATTGTCCGGCGGAAGAACTTATCCTGGCGTATGCCTGGAACGAGCTTGGCGAAGAAGATGAGCGGCGCATCGCCGCGCATGTCCATGAATGTATAGATTGTCTGGATATGGTGATAGCGGCCCGCCACGCCGTCATGTCCGAGAGTGCGCCGATACCGCTGCCGGCCTGGCTGACGGGGAACGCGCCGTCGCCTCTGACCGGATCCGGGAAGGTTGTCCGATGGCCATACAGCTCGGTCAACGATATGATTCAGGACGTCCGGAGACGTCTGGGAGATATGCTCCGCTGGCCGGCAGCGGCCATGAACGGCGTTCGGGATTTTGAGGATACCCTGCTGGCGGCCTCCTTTTCTCCGGAGAGCTTGCCGATGCGGGCGGCGAACGATGTCGGTCAGGTTGTCGTCGCCAAGTGGATTCTGTTTGACAACAACGCCATTACGGAAGTCCGTCCGATAACGGTTCAGATTCATCATCAAAAATTAGAAGGAAAGCAGTTGACGATTTCCGGAGAGTTCCCGTCGGTGCTGAAGGAAGTGAAAGTTGATTTACGCTTTGGATGGGTTACGAGCCACGATTTGATCCCCCTGAAGGTCGAAAAAGAAGAAAATCGCAATGGCTTTTTTTTCAGATTGCTGGTGGCGGGAAGAGAGCTTGACCCTGACGGTGAATTGAAAATGCTGATCCTGTAGGAATTTGTGAGGAGGGGGTTGATGAAAAACGCTTTGGTATCACCGGATCAGCTTTGGGTGGATGCTATGACACCTGATTTTATTGAAAAGGATTTGTCCAGACCGCATCGTATTGACTGGCCGGATACGTGGCCGAAACTTGCGACATTGCGTGAAGATATGCAAACCAGATTGCCGCGTACCCACCGGCCGTTGATGGACTTGTCGCTGGCGGCTCATTTTCTGATGACATCCCCCGCTCCAAAAGAATTTTTAGATGGTTGGGATACGGAACTGCTCCCGAAAACCATTTTTAACGGAAACAACCGCTGGCGACTGGCGTCTGTGGCGCTGGTCAGAGAGGGAAGTGGCGTTATCCGCTATGTGATGGTCGGTGCGGGAAAAGGCATTCCGGGGGATGCTTACTGGCCGGGCTGGGCGACAGCCCATTTGAATGGTGACAGCCAGGAGGCGATTCGAGATGCGTTTGACGCGGCCAGAACGTTCAGCGGCCGTGATGACCCGTTGTTCATGTTTCCGCTGTCTTCGGTTTCGAATCGAATCGAGGGGCGCTCGCTGGGGTTGCCGCTGTGTTTGGCGGCGCTCTCGGCGCTGACCAATCAACCGATAGCCCCGGATATTTTGGTGACCGGAGATGTGCGGCTACAGGCGCCTGATTTCCCAATAGACCCGGTTTCGGATATCCCGGCTAAAATAGAGGCGGCGCGTCAGGAATATATCCGGTTCCTGCTGATTCCCAAATCCGCCGCGCCGGTTGCTCCACCCCTGCCAGACATCATGCTGTGCAGACCTGTCATTGATTTGAGGGAAGCCTGGTTATGGGCGCGGCTTTATGCGCCGGGACAGGAAACAGAGCTGGAAACTCTGAATCATATGATGGACGATCCCCAACGGTTAGTGGATAACTGTTTGAACGTAACGCCTGACATGTTGAAGTGGTTGATGGCTTCTGAGCATGGGGAATGCCTGTGCGATGTGATTGCTTCGGATCAAAGTCTCATCGAAGGTCTGGCCGGCAAACTGGAAAACTGTCTGGCGCGGGCGAATCGCGACCTGAATCATGCGACGGCCATCAGCCGTATAGTTCGGGAAGACAGGTTATCCACCATGGCGGCATGTTCTCCACTGGTTGCGTTTCAATGGGCGGTGTTGAATTTAAAGCGCGTCAACCATCTTGGAGATAATGATCAGAGCCTTTTCTGGAAGCGGCGGGCCGCAGCGCTTCAGGATACCGCCAAACGGAATAATCCTGGGGAATATAGCAAGTTCGTCAACAATCTTCTGGTGGCATACCACAACACATATACGTTCTGTTCGGAGCCCCCGCTGGAGTTTCGGGCGGCCATGAAGGAGGAAGAACGGCACAAACGGGGCAACTGCCCCGTTCTGGGGGAGATGTACGGTACGCTGGCCCAAAATTATGGATTCTGTGGGCCGGAATATCTGGAAAATTTCTGCTGTTTCGTTCGGAAGGCGCAGGCGGAGTTTGACGACGGTCGGACACCGGAATATCGAGATGACTGGCGCCGGGGATTTTCTTATTCAGTGTTTGCTTTCCTTGACGCCGGACGCATCGAGGATGCCCGCAACCATCTGTGGCAATATCTCGGCATGAAATCCTGGAACGATATTCGGCCGTGGCGCGATTTGAATCCGTACGAAGGTTTTGCGCTTGTGCGATATCTGGCGGATGCGGGCGCCGTCCATTCCGATGCCGGGGAATGTGATCTTGCCTGTGAGCTTGTCATGCGCCTGGCGGATGCCGATTTCAAAAAGGATCATCCCTGGCAGTTGATCGTCCATAATCTGGGGCGTCTGGCGCTGCGGTATCGTCCGGAGTTGGCGCGACAGTATTTTGAAAAAAGTGTGAACCTGTGTCAACAAAGCGATGAGACAATTCAGGCAATGGCGTTGTTGCCTCTTTCCGGGTTGCATCATGGCAATTTCTGGACGCCGGATCATGAGATGGCCGCAGCGCCCGTTTGGGATGTCATACGCGGGTCCCACTATTTGAATCGGGCGCATTTTCAGCCGCTGGCACAAGGCGATATCGGTCAGATGCTGGCGTTGATATGGCAGGAACCGGCGCGCATTTTTCCGTTTTCGCACCGGTGATGATTGATGCCCTCGTAAAAAGTCGAATTTCGGACGGCTTTGTAAAAAGTTCGCGGGCAAGGCGCGCAAATCCTGAGGAGTGAGGCGTACTTATGGTACGCCGCAACGACGAAG
>JAJYBO010000248.1 GCA_021778975.1 Deltaproteobacteria bacterium | reverse complement strand
CCAGGATAGGTGCCGGCGGCTCAGCATGGCGACCACGACCATCGTGATCAGAGGGTTCAGAACAATAACGGCGCCGACCTGATTGGCTGGAATCAGATGGATGGCTTCCCCCAGTGCGCCGTAGGCAATCAGGGTGTTGGCGCCCAGAAACAGTAGTGTCAGATAATCCCAGCCGCTCAGCCCCTGAAATTCACGAAAATCCGCCAGCGGAAAAAACACCAGGGCAGCCACCAGGTAGATCAGGAGGTTGGTCTGCTGTGGCGTCCAGAACTGCACCAGCAACTTCTGGCATACCGCGAAAACCGCCCAGACGATGGCGGCAAACAGAATCCACACATTCCCCTGTGTGTACTGGTGATGAGAGATCATCAGGTGATGAAGCTGATCCCAATAAAACAGGGCGAACCCGGCCGCCGCGATGGCGAATCCCGTTTTCTGAAGTGTGCTGAGCCGTTCCTTGAAATACATGACGCCGATTACCGCCACAATCAGCGGCGAGATCTGTGACAGGATCTGGGTGTTGCTGGGGGATGTCAGGGCAAGCCCGTTGGTAAAGCCCAGGTAGTTTCCGGCCAGCGCCAGCCCGGCAATTATCCCCAGCACCGGCGGTCTGACCAGGATTTCAAAAAACTGAGGCCGGCGGACCAGATAGTATCCGGTCAGGAAAATGACGGAAAATGTAAACCGAAACCAGATGATCGTGCTTCCGCTGAATCTGAGCAGCGCGTATTTGAGGACCACGGCCAGCAGTCCCCACAGGACGGCTGTCACACTGATATAAACTATTCCTTTGGAATGATCGGACATAATTACCTTTTGAACCAGCATTCGAGTACGCTCAGAGAATTTACAAGCCGGGGGCGGGAAAAAACCTCAAGCGAGACGGTTCCGCTGAACCGGTTGAGGATGGAGCATATCTCCGTTTGTGCATCGGGGTCAAGGACGTCCAGCCCCAGATGGTCTTTGCCGGCCTGGACGCCATGCAGGTGAATCAGCGCCGTTCGGTTTTCAAAGCGATCATATGTGGCGCTGATATCTTCCCCGTGAATCATCAGATGTCCGATATCTAAACATACTTTTAATTTGAATGTGTCCAGAACGCCCGATATCCATTCGAGCGGATAGTCAAGGGTCTCGATGGTGAGGCAATTGCTCTGGATTCCGGCGTCAAAAAGCCTGCGCAGGGTGTCCGCGGTTCTATCCCTCCAGGCGTCATCGCAAGAAGTTCCGGCCGGCGTTTGTGAATAGGGGAGATGCAGGGTATGGGTGGACGCGTTGAGAGGATGGACACGTTCCATGACCCGCAGCATCATTTCGATAAAATGACATCGAACGCCGGCGGTCGGGCTACCGGGATGGATGTCCGTCGGCAGATGAACATTGTAGGTCAGGTTCATATCCGCGGCCAGTGATGCCATTTCTCGGACGGTTTCGGCGGATGGCGGCGCATTGCTTTCAAAGCACAGGATTTCGATTTCATCCAGATGCGGTCCCAAACTTCGGATGTTGGGAAGATAATCGTCCGGATAGATAAATGACGGCGCGCAGATTTTAAAGGGATACGCCTTTTTGTAAGATTTGGGAAGACCGGGGTGCATGAGATATCCTGCGAGTTCAAAGCGAGTTCATCGTATCGGTGTGATGCCGGACGGCTATAAACATCCGATGATTGTCAGAAGGATCGTCCATAACAGGGCGGCGCATATCATCACGTCGCAAGCCTTGGAAATATCGGTCAGCGCGACATCGCCAAACGATACGCCGATATAGGGTTTGTGAACGATTTGTCCATGATAGATTGCGGGGCCGTTCAGTCGGACAGAGAGTGCGCCCGCGAAAGCGGATTCCGAATACCCCGAGTTCGGGCTGGCGTGATGCGAACCTTCATGGATGGCCGTCTGCAGTGCCCGTTTTCCCGACGAAAACCCGGCCAACAGCGAGGTCGCCAGGGCGATCACCGGAACGCTGAGCCGCGCGGGGATGAAATTGGCGATATCGTCCAGCCGCGCCGAAGCCTTGCCAAATTGGATATAAGCGTCATTTTTATAGCCGACCATGGAATCCAGTGTATTGATCATCCGATACGCCATGGCCAGCGGCGCGCCGCCAATGGCCGCGTATAGCAGTGGTGAAACGACGCCGTCCACCAGGTTTTCCGCCGTGGTTTCAACCGCCGCGCGGATCACGCCCTGCTCTGTCAGATTTTGGGTTTCGCGTCCGACGATCCGGGAAACGGAGGCTCTGGCGGCGGGCAGACCGCCGGATGCAAAGGCGGTGCGGACATCTAAAGCGGCCTTTCGCAGGGAAGAAGGACTGATACAATAATATATGCAGAGGATTTCCACGATGAGCCGAAAGGCTGGATGCAGCATGCCTGCCGTATGCACCAGCAGAAACGTCAGCAGCCACACCACCGGGACCAGAAACCCTGTGAAGAGAGCGCCTGAAATTACTAAAGGAAACGGCAGTCGTCTGAACACCGGTTCTGTACGCATGATGGTCGCACCCATCCATCGCACAGGATGGGGCAGCCAACAGGGGTCGCTCAGTACCATGTCCAGGATAAAAGCGGCGGGAATGCTGTATGACAGATGAAGTTGCATAATAGTTTGACTCTATCAGGTTGAGCGCACCTTTTCAAGAACGACGCAGACAGCGACCATGACCACTTTCCGCTTGACAGGGAAACGACATTCATATATCGCTTGATTAGTAACAATGTTTCGGATAATATACAAACAAAAAGATTCTTGAATAAAATTAGCTGTTATATCAATTTGTTGAATTATATAATATCTGTAATGAAATTGTGAATACGATATACAAGGCTAATGAAGAAAAGAAAAATCCTTTAACATCAAATGGATATAATAGTAATATTTTTCTAACAACAACTGGTTGGCGATAATAAGTAACAATGTTATCGTCTTCATGGTCTAACCAGGTGTACTGGTGTAACCGTAGTGTGTATTTCGGTTTACAAAACACCCCCCATACGTTAAAAAACAGTATAGCCATTAGAACCCTTTTGTGAACAACCCCGAATAAAGGAGAGCTTTCAATGTCCAAAAAAATGAAAACCATTGATGGCAACACCGCGGCGGCCCATGTGGCGTACGCCATGAGCGATGTCGCTGCCATTTATCCGATCACGCCTTCAACCCCGATGGGCGAAATTGCCGATGAGTGGGCGGCGCAGGGACGCAAGAACATATTTGGCCAAACCCTTTTGGTCAAGCAGATGCAGTCCGAGGCGGGCGCCGCCGGTGCGGTTCACGGCGCGCTGGCCGCCGGGTCTCTGACCACAACGTTTACGGCGTCTCAGGGGCTTCTCCTGATGATTCCCAATATGTATAAAATTTCCGGCGAACTGCTTCCCGGCGTGTTTCATGTGACGGCGCGCGCCATTGCCACCCATGCGCTCTCCATATTCGGCGATCATGCCGATGTCATGTCAGTGCGTCAGGCTGGTTTCGCCATGCTGTGTTCCAACTCGGTGCAGGAAGTCATGGATCTGGCGCTGGTCTCCCATTTGTCCGCGATTGACGGTCGGGTGCCGTTTCTGCATTTTTTTGACGGATTCAGGACCTCTCACGAAATTCAGAAAATCGAGCTGATTGATTATGAAGACATGGCGTCTCTGACCAACATGGAGGCTATCGCGGCGTTTCGCAGCCGGGCCATGAATCCTGAACATCCCCATATTCGGGGTACGGCGCAGAATCCAGATATTTATTTTCAGGGCAGGGAAGCCGCCAATGCCTTTTATCTGAAGACGGTGTCCATTGTCGCCAATAACATGAAGAAAGTTGGCGATCTGACCGGAAGACGGTATCGGCTCTTCGATTATGTCGGCGATCCGCAGGCCGAACGGGTGATCGTTTCGATGGGATCGTCCTGCGAGGCTATCGAAGAAGTGGCCAATCATCTGAACGAAAACGGCGAACGGGTCGGGCTTGTCAAAGTGCGACTTTACAGGCCGTTCAGTGTTTCGGATTTTCTGGAAGCGCTGCCGGCTACCTGCGACAGAATCACGGTTCTGGATCGTACCAAAGAGCCTGGCGGCCTCGGGGATCCGCTGTATGTGGATGTCTGCACGGCGTTTATGGAAAGAGGCGAAGC
>JAJYBO010000247.1 GCA_021778975.1 Deltaproteobacteria bacterium | reverse complement strand
TTGCAGAAATCCTCTATCACTGGATGGAACCGGACGCCATACAGACCCAGGTGTTCGATCTGCTGTGTCAGGTGCTGGACAAAATAGATCGAAGTCTGATGCCGGATGCGCTGCTCAGCATCGTGTTTCAGATGACGCTGATGGCCATTTCCGGATTGTCGCCGCTGTTAGACCGGTGTTGCAGGTGTCATACCGAAACAGATTCTCTGAAAGAATGCCGAATCGGGGTGGATTTTGCTCAGGGTGGAATTCTCTGCGCATCATGTGGCCGAAACGGGCATTCTGAACTGTATCTGTCCAAAGGCGCCATCAAGTTGTTGCAATGGCTGGGGTGCGGAGACTGGAACAAGATTGGCAGAATTCGCTTTTCTTCAGAATCTGTCCGGGATGCGCTGCTTTTTCTGGAAATGTTCGTACCGCACCATATAGGCAAAGAACCCAAAAGCCTTGCGGTGTTGCGTCAGGCCCGCAATGAACGAATGTAAGACGCAGCAGCGCAGACAGCAGGATATCGAACCCTGAAGATCGGACTTCACAAAGGAAACGCTAACAGGAAGTATTTTCATGAAATGGGATTTTAACCATGTTTTGATAACCGGCGCCGCCGGATTTATTGGGTTTCACCTGTCTCTGCGCCTGCTCAAAGACGGATGTCGGGTGGTCGGTGTGGATAACATGACGCCTTATTATGATGTCCGGCTCAAGCAGAACCGGCTGGATCAATTACTGGCGTACGATACCTTTTCATTTCATCGGGCCGATCTTGCGGATCGTGACGGGCTGACGACCCTGTTTAAACAGCATCCGGCCTTTGATGTGGTGGTGAATCTAGCGGCTCAGGCCGGGGTGCGCTACTCGTTGACCAATCCGCATGCCTATGTGGACTCCAATATAGTCGGCTTTGTCAATCTGCTCGAATGCTGCCGGTACTGCCAGGTGCGGCATCTGGTGTTCGCTTCGTCGAGTTCCGTGTATGGCGCCAATACCCACATGCCGTTTTCCGTACACGACAACGTGGATCATCCGGTATCTCTGTACGCGGCCACCAAAAAAGCCAACGAACTGATGGCGCACGCATACAGCCACCTTTACGCGTTGCCGTGTACGGGGCTGCGGTTTTTTACGGTGTATGGCCCTTGGGGAAGACCGGATATGGCGCTGTTTCTGTTTACCCGAGCGATTCTGGAAGACAGACCGATCCAGGTCTTCAATCACGGCAAAATGAAGCGGGATTTCACCTATATTGACGATATTATCGAAGGCGTTGTCCGCGTCATGGAAAAGACGCCCGAACCCGATCCTTCCTGGAACGGCGATCATCCGGATCCGGGAACATCCTATGCGCCTTACCGCATCTATAACATCGGTGGCCACCAGCCGGTTGAACTGACACATTTTATCGCTGTCATCGAAAAGCACTTGGGCAAGACCGCTCGCAAGGAATACCTGGATTTGCAGCCCGGGGACGTGGTGTCCACCTGTGCAGATATGGAAGATCTGATGGCGGCTGTCGGATTCAGACCGCAAACATCTCTGGACTTCGGAATCCAGCAGTTCGTCAACTGGTATAAAACCTATTACCTGAAGTAAATGAGGGGTATTATGACATCTTCAACACCGGATCGAGACGTGTGGGCGGAACTGAATCGGGAGGCGGCCATCATGCAGCAGCCTGATCATCACCTGAAATATCTGGTGGCGGCGGACGACCGTTTTGCCGAATTTTCACGGACAGATGTGGATGTGCTGTTCGACTTTTCGCGGCAGCGTCTGAACCGGGCGGTTCTGGAATTGCTGCTCTTGCTGGCGGAAAACCGGCAGATTCAGAAGAAGTTCGCGGCGATGGCCGCCGGAGATATCGTGAACGTCACCGAACACCGGGCGGCGCTCCATATGGCGACTCGGGATTTTTCCAGCGACGTCATTTTGCTGAATAACCAGAACATTCTTTCAGAAATGCGGGAGGTTAGCCAGAATATACGGCAATTTTCAGAGCAGGTTCACCGGGGAGATATCACCGGCTCCACCGGCAAACGTTTCCGGCATGTTGTGGTCATCGGTATCGGGGGATCCTATCTGGGAACGGAATTCGTCTCGACAGCGTTGAAGTCCTGCGCCACCCACGATGTGACGCTGCATTACCTGTCCAATGTGGATATTCACAACTTCGGCGGCATCGTCAGGGAAATTGACCCGGAAGCCACGCTCTGGCTCATCATTTCCAAAAGCTACACGACAGCGGAAACCATGGCCAACGAAGCCCTGGCGCGGGCGTTCATGCGGGACAAGGGGCTTGATCCGTCCCGACACATCGTCACGGTTACCAGCAAGGGCAGCCCCGGGGATGATCCGGCCAACCCGGTGCTTCGGTCCTTTCACATGTTCGACTGTATCGGCGGCAGATACAGTGTCTGCTCCGCGGTGGGCGGAGTCCCGCTCAGCCTGTATCTGGGGTATGACATTTTTGAGCGGTTTTTAAAAGGTGCGGAACAGATGGACCGGCATGCGCTTCAGTCCCCGGCAAAAGACAATATCCCTTTGATCGCCGCCCTGATTTCCATCTGGAACAACAATTTCCTGAAGTATCCGGCTCAGGCCATCATTCCGTATGCCGCCCCTCTGTCCAGACTTGCCCCGCATGTTCAGCAACTCAACATGGAAAGTAACGGGAAAATGGTCACCGCTCATGGCGCTTTTATTGACGCCCCCTGCGGGACCATTATTTTCGGGGAACCCGGCACCAACGCCCAGCATTCGTTTTTTCAGCTTGCGCATCAGGGGCGGGCGTTCCCGATCGAATTCATAGGCGTTCTTGAGCCGCAATATCCGGAATACCAGACCATGTCCAGGGGTGTGACCAATCATCAGGAGTTATGGGCGAATCTGCTTTCACAGCCTATGGCGCTGGCTATCGGAAAAGACACCGATGACCCGGCCCGGTATTTCCCTGGCAATCGTCCTTCATCAACGCTGATTCTCAAAGACCTTTCCCCCGAAAATGTCGGAAAGCTTCTGTCGTTCTACGAAGCGAAAACCGTTTTCGAGGCATTTGTCTGGGGTATCAATCCGTTTGACCAGTTCGGTGTGGAACTCGGCAAGGTTCTGGCCGGCGATATCCGAAAAGAAATGGCGGCTAAGAATTTGAACAAGACCCATGCTTTCGATGCGGTGAATCCCATCAGCCGGCAGTACCTGAACGCCCTGTTTGCGGATTCGGGAAAGCGACCGGGCTGTTGACCCCAAAATACGGCATCGTTTTCCGTATTTTCTTAACAATCCATTTCCGCAGAAAGGTGTCTTTTCTTTGTTCAAAGTTCAATCATATCCCTCAAGTTATTCTCCGAAGCGCCGATACCGATACAAAGGATGCTTTCAACAAAAAACATCCTTTGCGGGAATGTAGCACCTTCTGTATGTGCCCCTCATAATGGTGGAGACCACCTGAGACTCAGACAGGTTGGATATTCTTTGACACCCCATCAATTCCACGTGTATTGATGGGGTGTTTATATCTTATTGCCTGAGAAACCGACAAACAACAAAGGAGAACGGCATGAAAATGAAAAAATGCTTTTGGGTAACAGCCTGTGCTTTGATGCTTTTAATGTCCGGCGCCGCAAATGCTCAGCCACAGCCCCCGGTGCTAAGTGTCACGAATGGAAGCTGGATGTATCTCTCCTGGAGCGAAGTCACGGGCGCAACAGGTTATACGCTCTCTTACGCCCCAATGTCCTATACGGGGTCGGCATCCATTGTACGTGTGGATATGGGGATGCAAAAAAATCTGTCCGGCGAACTTCCGACCGGCAGCGCCTACTACGTGGCCGTGCAGTCCCGCGATAGCAGCGGCGAAAGTGACTACTCCAACGTTGTAGCGGTGATTGTGGGTTCATACCCCATCGCGCCCGATGTTTTTACGACCGTTCAAAAGACGGCTGTCCCTGTTGCGTTGCCTTCGGATACAGTTCAGATAGCCCCTGCCGATCTATCCCTGTACGACGTTTTTGGCTACAGTGCATGGCAGACGGGATCTGGCCTCGCTGCGACCAAACGGACAGACATTATGCCGACGGGCTACTCCGGTGCATCCGTCACCAATGAGGCGCGTCTTTTGAATTTCTTCGCCA
>JAJYBO010000246.1 GCA_021778975.1 Deltaproteobacteria bacterium | reverse complement strand
TCAGCGCGACAATCTGGATATCACATGCTCGATACCCGTATCTTTCATTCAGGCGACCCTGGGAGACGAGATATCTGTCCCAACGCTTAACGGCCAAAAAACATTGAAGATACCCAAGGGTACACAGCCCGGAGATATCTTCGCCTTTAACGGAGAAGGTGTTCCGTCTCTGAGAAACGGTAACCGGGGCAACCAGCTCATTCAAGTTGACGTCAAAACCCCCACCCATCTGACCGACAAGCAGGAAGAACTGCTGAGGGAGTTTCAACGTCTTGAATCCAAAAAATCCGAAAAATTGACAACCAAATTGAAACATATCCTCAAGGGGAATACCGCCGAAAAACGGCATAGCGCTTAAAGGAACCGTTATGTTTGAACTCAAAGTACTGACACATTTCGCCGCCGCGCATCAACTGAAAATGGTTGATCGAAAATGCGAAAACCTTCACGGTCACAACTGGAAGGTGGAGGTATGTATTCGCGGCCCCAAACTAAACAATGCCGGTGTATTGATGGATTTCGGCGTTGTCAAAAAAGAAGTCAATCACATCATGGAGCAGCTTGACCACCGTTATTTGAACGAACTGGAAAACTTCGGCGACGCGTTTCCACCATCATCCGAAAATCTGGCATACTATATTGCGGAACACCTCAAAGCGGCGTTTACCTCTCCGGATATTTGGGTGTACAGCGTCACCACCTGGGAATCTCATAACGCGGCGGCCACTTATTTTCCGGAGTGACGCCAGAGCAACCATTGACGGTTTCGTAAAGTCCGGATACAGAGAGCGCCTTGTCTGAGAACTTTTTAGAAAGCCGTCTCCATAAGACAACGCAACACGGAAGCATCTAACATAACGCCCTTGAAGTTGTCGAACGTGACATCTTCAAAGGGCAATTGCAAGCGCCGTTTGATGTTCTCAAACAACTGCAAATAGTTTGCAGTAATTCTTTTCTCCCAGTCTAAACCAAGCAGATGCGCCACGCGGCGAATATCCTCCCCTTCCCCCTCGATTTCTATAAAATGACCATAGGGGAGCGTATCCAGGCATAATTCCGTGTCGCAAAACCGGAAGGTCTCCCGGTGTTTTTCATAGGTTTGTCGGGGATAAAATCCAAGCTGCTCCAGCATGGCCGACATAGTCTGAAAATCGCTGACGGTCACCTCATATTCCCTGTAAATTTTAAATTGACCGGTCCAATCATCCCGCATCGAATGCGATGAAGTTTCCGGAGGTATCTTGACGGTCAGTCGGCAGGCGCTGTCCTGTCGGAGGCGCAGAAGTTTACGGCCGGCTTTGAGCGTCCCGGCGGCATCATCGAATCGGATGTTGGTTTCAAAACAACTGGCTTCGAATGCAGCCCCTTGCTGTAAAATGACATCACGAACACGCTGGATGTCGGAAATGTAAAATTTTACTTCAATTTCAAGATGATTCATGGCTTGCCTTTAATTGCCCACACGCCGCGGAAATATCCTGTCCCTTGCTGTGGCGGATCATGGCCGTGTAATGATGTTGCACCAAAATTTCCTGAAAATTCAAAATGGTTTTTTCATCGGGCCTTCTGCAGGAGCTTCCGGCGTGTTCGTTGAACGGTATCAAATTGATTTTGGCCCGGATAGGTTTCAGAAGTTGCACCAAACGCCGGGCATCTTCCGGGGAATCGTTGATGTCTTTCAATAAAATATACTCAAACGTAATGCGCTTTCGGGGGGGCAGAGGATATTGACGACAGGCGTCCAGCAGTACCTCCAGGGGGTATTTCCGATTGATGGGCATCAGGTGGGAGCGAGTGTCGTTGTCTGTCGCGTTGAGCGATATCGCCAGATTGACGGCAACATCCCGGCCCAGTTGCAGAAGTTCCGGGACCAGACCGGCGGTGGAAAGCGTGACTTTACGGGTGGAAAACTCCAGCCCGAAGCCACTGTCGGTCAATGTCCGAACGGCCTGTATCACACTGGCATAATTGGCCAGAGGCTCTCCCATTCCCATAAAAACGATATTGGACAGAGGAAATGTACGATCCGTCCGGTTGCGGATGTCCCGCACCTGAGATATGATTTCAGCAGCGGTCAGGTTCCGGACAAACCCACCTTTTGCCGTCAGACAGAACCGGCATCCCATAGCACAGCCGACCTGGCTTGAAATACACAATGTATAGTGATTTTTCTCTGGGATCAGAACGGACTCAATGTGCCGGCCATCTTCGAGCCTGAACAGAAATTTTTGAGATCCGTCCCGGGATGTTTCAATCCGGACTATTTCGAGTCTGCCGATGGCAAACCGGGCATCCAGCATCGAACGCAGTTCTTGACCTAAATTGGTCATGCTGTTAAAGTCATCTGCTTGATGGAGATACACCCATTTCAAAATCTGACCGGCGCGGTAAGGTTTGATCCGGTTGGCTTCCAGCCATACGCCCAGTTGTTCTTTGCTCAGGTTCTTGATATCGGTTCGCGATGTCGTTTCCATGCTATCCTTATTTTGACTTTTTACGAGAGCATCTTTCTTGTGTAACGAACAATTCGCTTGACATACCACTTCTATCATATTATTTTCAAGGATTTAGTAACGTCATCGGGTGAATATTCATGTTTGACAATCTCAGCGACAAGTTGAATGCTATTTTCAAGCAGCTCAAAGGGCACGGCAAGCTGTCTGAAAAAAACATTCAGGACGGGTTGAAAGAAGTGCGTCTGGCGCTTCTCGAAGCGGATGTCCACTATAAGGTGGTCAAGAAGTTTATCGCCGATATCCGAGAAAGAGCCGTGGGCCAGGAAGTCATGGACAGCCTGACGCCCGGTCAGCAGCTTGTCAAAATTGTCAACGAAGAAATGACCCGGTTGATGGGCGGGCAGTCCGAGCCATTGAATCTGTCGGGTGAAAAACCGGTTTCCGTGATGCTTGTCGGGCTTCAGGGGTCCGGCAAAACCACAACTGCCGGAAAGCTTTCCATTCTTCTCCGAAAACAGGGAAGAAAGCCTTATCTGGTGCCGGCAGATGTATATCGCCCGGCGGCCATTGACCAGTTGAAAAAACTGGGAGATCAGCTTTCGCTGCCGGTGTTTCCGTCCACTCCGGATATGAATCCGGTGGATATCTGCACGGAAGCTCGCGTTCGGGCGCAGCGGGAGGGCGCGGATACATTGCTTCTGGACACCGCCGGTCGTCTCCACGTTGATACGGAATTGATGGCAGAGCTATGTCGCATTCGGGACCGGCTGAAACCGTCGGATATTCTGCTGGTCGCGGACGCCATGACGGGGCAGGATGCGGTCAATATCGCCACGGCCTTCAATGATGCCGTTCAGATCAACGGCGTTATTCTGACCAAGATGGATGGTGACGCCAGAGGCGGGGCGGCTATTTCCATCAAATCTGTCATCGAAAAACCGATCAAGTTTATCGGTGTTGGCGAAAAGCTGAGCGATTTTGAAGTGTTTCATCCGGATCGCATGGCCTCTCGAATTCTGGGAATGGGCGATGTCCTGACCATGATCGAGAAAGCGCAATCGCTCGTGGATGCCAAACAGGCGGAAGTTCTTGAAAAGAAACTGCGAAAAAATGAGTTTACGCTCGAAGATTTTCGAGATCAAATGATGCAGATCCGCAAAATGGGATCCCTGACGGATCTGATTCAGATGATTCCCGGTGTCAGTCAGAACAAACAGCTCAAAGACCTTCAGGTGGATGACAAAGAGTTGGGCCGGGTGGTGGCCATTATCAATTCCATGACCCCGCAAGAACGCCGGAAACATGCCATCATCAACGGCGGTCGCCGAAAACGGATTGCCGCGGGCAGCGGTGTCAGTGTTCAAGATGTGAATCAGCTTCTGAAAAATTACGATCATGTCTTGAAAATAATGAAAAAATTCAATAAGGGAGGCGCCAAAAAGTTTGCCCGGAGCCTCTCTCCGTTTCGATAATCAGAGAGAATTTCAACATTACTCAATAACAAGTACAAAACAACATATTGAATTACAAGGAGATATACATGGCTGTTAAGATCAGGCTGGCCAGACATGGCGCAAAAAAACGCCCTTTTTATCGTATTGTCGCTGCGGATAGCGAAAGCCCCCGTGACGGGAAGTTTCTGGAAACACTCGGAACATACAACCCGTTGAACACGCCGGCCGATATCACCCTGAAAACGGAT
>JAJYBO010000245.1 GCA_021778975.1 Deltaproteobacteria bacterium | reverse complement strand
GAAAAAGTTCCGGATTTTCTTCACGGCTGCACCGGATGATATCACCGTCCGGCAGCATCAGGCTGAACGAGACGACGCATTCGCTGAAGCAGCCTGCCACATGGTGATTCTTCCCGTGGACGTCACTGGCGATAGCGCCGCCGACGCTGATGAATCGCGTTCCCGGTGTCACGCTCAAAAACCAGCCTCGCGGCAGAAATGCCTCGATGATATCAGTGAGCGTCACCCCGCTTTCACAGGTAACAACGCCATCGGCGGCGTTAAACGCCAGTATTTTGTCGAAGCCGTCGGTACGGATGACGCTTCTGTTCAGCGCGCTGTCTCCATAGCTGCGGCCACGGCCGTATGCGATACAGTCCTGCTGTTTTCCCAGCCTGTCGTGCAGTTGACCCCGCGTTTCAAAATAAGTGCTTTCCGATTCGATGTAAGGGTATCGTCCCCAACCGGAAATTTTCATTTATCACTCCGTAATCTGTTGCTGTGAACTTTGATGCTCTCGTAAAAAGTCGAATTTCAGACGGCTTTGTAAAAAGGCCGCAGGCAAGGCGCGCAAATCCTGAGGAGTGAGGCGTACTTATGGTACGCCACAACGACGAAGGATGCAGCGCAACGCAGCATCCGGACTTTTTACGAAGCCGTCAATTGTAGTGCCTTCAACTTTTTCAGGCGGTTGTGGTGAAAATAGGGAATGTTCTGTTCGACGTATATCGTGATCTCTTCCGGCGTTATTGGTTTCATACGTGTTGTTTTCCTCATACAACCTGTACTGACATTGACCGATTCTTTGTTTGGCCAGTTTGCAATATTCAGGTCGAATATCTATGCCTGCTGAATTTCTATTCAATTTTTGCGCTGCTTCGCATGTTGTGCCGGAACCCGAGAACGGATCGAGAATCCAGTCATATTCTTGTGTAAACAATTTAATGAACCATTCTGGGAGCAGTGAAGGAAAAACCGCACTGTGGTGGCGATTGTAACATTCGGTTGCAAAGTGTAAGACGTTCGTAGGATAAGCCATGTTACGATTCAGCCAGTTGGATACATTTTTACCAAAACCGCTGCCTACTTTGGAATTATCCCGTTTCTGGTCTGTTTCACTCAGATTCTTCAACCGATTTTTGGCCCAGTCACCCATAGGAACCATAACGGCTTCCCGATACATGTTGAATTTTTTAGACTTGTTGAACTGAAGACAGCGTTCCCAGGCGTCTCGAAAACGATTCGGCCACTTTCCGGGAAAACAATTTTTTTTATGCCAGACGAACTCTTCTGTCCACAGCCAGCCCTGTTTACGCAATGCCAGTATCAACTCTATGACATAGGTATGTCGTTCACCATTCGTGGCTTTTTCCTTGATATTGAGGATAAACGTGCCATCCGGTTTCAATACGCGAAGCATTTGTTCGGCTCTGGGTAAAAACCAATCAACATAATGGTTGGGATGGATACCACCGTATGTTTGATTTCTGCTATCCGCATACGGTGGTGATGTAACGATCAAATTGAAAAAATTATCGGGGTATGTCTTGAGAATATCCAGACAATCGCCTGTCCATATCTGGGTTTCTATGGGCTGTATCATATTTTTCTTGCAACTTGATATAAATCGAGAGATGTTAAATCGAAAATCGTATTCCGTACAGATGGAATTGATTTTTATCTTCAGCAGTTTTTCCAGATGGGTGTCTGTTTATCAATAAATGCCCGAATACCGTTCTGAGCGTCTTCTGCGGTCAGGTTCATGGCGATGGTGTGCTTGGCAAACTGCATGGCACTCTCATCCGACTGGTCAACCTGAGCATAAAAACCCTGTTTGCCAATCGCCAACACCAGACGGCTGGCGTCCGCAATCTGACGCGCCAGATTTTCGGTTTCGCTGGCTATGTGTGCAAGCGGCACCACCCGGTTGACCAGCCCCAGCGATTTGGCTTCGTCCGCAGGAAAATACCGCCCGGTAAGCAGCATTTCCATGGCGGCCTTGCGTCCGATCGCACGGGTGATGGCCACCATCGGGGTTGTACAAAACAGGCCAATTTTAACGCCCGGCGTGGCAAAGCGGGCATCTTCCGAAGCCACGACCAGATCGCACCATGCCGCTAACTGACATCCGGCCGCTGTCGCCACGCCCTGTACCTGCGCGATGACGGGCTGTGGAATGGTGTGAATCAACTGCATCATCTGCGTACACTGGTCGAAGATGAATTTGTAGGTTTTAATGCCCTGATCGAGCATTTCCGATAGATCATGTCCGGCGCAAAAATGCTTTCCCGCCGCACGGATAACAACGACCTTGACGGTTTCGTCGGTAGATACCGCCGTCAGCGCATGAATCATCTCCTGGATCATTTTACGAGACAGCGCATTGATTTTCTGAGGATTGTTGAGCGTCAAATAGCCAACAGGCCCTTCTGTCGTGAAAATAATTTCCTGATAGTCCACCAAAAAACCTCCTTGGGAAATAGGGGATGTAATAACGGCATGTCGTCCACTTTGTATCCATGACACAAGAGACGAACAAAGGCAAGATGGAAGGTCGGGGGAATTTCAAGCAGGTAGTTTTAGAACAGCAGCGGCAGGCAATTCATGCGCGCAGGATCATCGGAACTTATGGACGTCCGGTGGATGCGAAGCCTTCCCGCGAACGTCCATGAAAGTTTTTCGTGAAGCAATTACAGATTCGCGGCCCCAAGAATGTCCGGCACGACCGCTTCTTTGCCGATAGCCATAATATGAACGCCGTGGGCAATGCCTTCTTCTTTGATTTGGCGAATCATGCGTCCGGCAATTTCAATGCCCTTGGACAGCGCCCCGCCTTTGGGTACGCCGGACATTTCGGCAATCAAAGATTCCGGCACCGAAATGCCGGCCACATGCTGATTCATGTAGGTCGCCATACGCGCGGATGTCAACAGCACAACCCCTGCCAGCACCTTGACGTTAAACCGGCTGGCATACTCCATGAACTGCTTGAATTTATCGAGATCGTAAATTGCCTGTGTCTGAAAAAACTGGGCGCCGGCCCGAACTTTCTTCTCAAATTTCAGAAGCTGCGGCTCTATGGGATCGGCTTCTGGTGTTACCACAGCGCCCGCGCAAAAACGGGGCGCGCCTTTAAGCGGATTTCCGGCCATGTCTTTTCCGGCTTCGAGGCATTTGATGACATTGAGAATCTGAAGCGACTCCAGATCATGTACCGGTTTGGCTTCCTTGTGATCACCCATCGTGATGTGGTCTCCGGTCAGACACAATACCGTGTCTATTCCCAGAACGCTGGCGCCCAGAAGATCGGATTGAATGGCGATCCGGTTCCGATCCCGGCCCGTCATCTGAAGAATGGGAACACCGCCCATTTCCCGAATGATATGACATCCGGTGAGCGATGACAGACGCATGACCGAACTCTGGTTATCGGTCATATTCAGCGCATGAACCCTGTCTTTGAGCAGAGCGATGTGTTGTTTCATTTCTTCGATGTCGGTGCCCTTGGGCGGTCCCACTTCTGCCGTAACGATAAAATCACCTGATGTAAGCACATCTTTGAACGCAACAGCCATCACTCATTCTCCTTTATAAGCTTCATGCACCTGCATTGCCGGATGGGTCTGCACCAGGTGATTGCGCGGCGGGAAATCCTTCCGGATATTGTCTAACTTGCCCATTTTTTCAAGACGCCGGTAAATCAGTGTCCAGGCGCAGTCTTTTTCCGGATCAATCTCGCATTTACCGTGATCCGTTCCGCCGCAGGGACCATTTAAAATTCCCTTGGCGCATACCGTTACCGGACAGATACCGGCGGTTTCCCCGAGAACACAGTTTCCGCACGCCCGGCACCGTTCCACCCATACACCATCCTGCGGTGTCATACCGATAAAACGGGTATTGACGCCTGGCAAAATCTGTAACGGCTCACACAAATCCGCCAGAAGTTGCGCGCCCGCGCCGCAAGCCATCGTCAACACCACATCGTATTGTTGCAGCCTGTCCAGCACCAGTTCCATATATTCGCGGTTGCACTGACGTTCAACCGTATCTTCATCTACCTGGACGTTTTGTCCGTCTTTTTTAAAGCGCATCCGCAACTGAGAAGCCAGCAGACCGACCTCTTTCTTGCCGCCCGCCATACAGACGCTCACGCAGGTATCGCATCCCAGAACAAAGATTTTCCGGCGACCGTCCAGC
>JAJYBO010000244.1 GCA_021778975.1 Deltaproteobacteria bacterium | reverse complement strand
TTCCGCTACGTCTGGTCAGATACAGCGCTCCGACCAGGGCGGCGATCAGAAGCAGCGATGTGATTTCCACAGGAAACCAGTATTGCTGAAAGAGGATATCACCAAACGCCTGAGGGGTCGCCATCACAGCCACAGGCCGCAGCCGGTTGACCGGATCGGCGGTCACCAGAATTCCGGCGACAAGCCCGCATATTCCGGCCAGAATCATGGCGGGATACCAGCCTTTCATCGAGGAAACCGTGCGGGGGGACAGCGGTTTCTCCGGGGTCATCATGATGACAAAAAGGAACAGCACCATAATGCCGCCCGCGTAGATGATCACTTCCAGCGCCGCCGGGAGCGGCGCCCCCAGAAGATAGAACAGTACGGCGGTTCCCATTAAAGAAATCACCAGATAACACGCCGCATGGACCGCCTGCCGCCGGGTGACGGCAAAACCCGTGGCGATGATGACGACAGCGGCGGTCAGATAGAGCAGGATGTTCAGTAGCGTCATGGATATCCTTGTTGTGGTACGCAGCCTTTTACGAAGCCGTCGGTCACGGCATCAGCGTTTTGGTGTCCACCGGCGGCTGTTCTCCGATGTGGGTTCCCTTCTCGCCTGTGACGGCGACACCGGCGCGCCGGTAGTAGTTATAATCGCTGTTTTTCCCGCCGTGATTGACCAGAAGGTCTTCTTTCTCGTATAAAAGATCGAGAGGGGTTTTCCGGCTCATTTCAAAGCGCGGGGTAAGCTGGATCGCCAGGGTCGGACAGGCTTCCTCGCAGAATCCGCAGAAAATACAGCGGCTGAAATTGATACGGAACCATGCGGCGTAGCGCCTTCCGTTATCGCGTTCCGCGGACTGCATGGAAATGCAGTTGACCGGACAGACGCCCGAACACAGATAGCAGGCCACACAGCGCTCGTTGCCGTCCGGGTCTCGCGTCAGGATGATGGCGCCGCGGGTCCTGGCCGGAAGCGGCCGCTTTTCTTCGGGATACGATACGGTTATCGGTTTTCGGAACAGGTGCCGCAGCGTCATGGCGAATCCGGCGGCGATACCGCGAACGCCCTCAGTGATGGATGTGTACATATGATGGACCTGTCGAGGCGATATTGTGCAAATTTTATGCGGATATCATCAAAAGAACCGCTCCGGTAACGACGATGTTGATCAAAGCGACAGGCGTCAGAAACTTCCAGCCCATATTCATCAACTGATCGGAACGAAGTCTTGGCAATGTTCCGCGGATCCAGATCATGATAAACGCCACGGCGGCGATTTTGACCAGAAGCCAGATCACGCCGGGCAGAAAAGGGCCATGCCAGCCTCCCAGAAAGAACACGGCGGTCAACGACCCCAGCGTCACCAGCGTGACATATTCGCCCAGAAAAAACAAGCCGAACCGAAGCCCGCTGTATTCAGTGTGATAACCGGCGATGAGTTCGTTTTCAGCTTCGGGCAGATCGAAGGGAATGCGTTTGATCTCCGCCATGGCGCTCACAAAGAAGATGGCGAATGAAAGCGGCTGGATGAATATGAATGGCCAGATGCTTTGACGGTCCACGATATCCACCAGACTGAATGAATGCGACAGCATGACAACCGGAACCAGAGACAACCCCAGCGGGAGTTCGTAACTGATCATCTGGGCGACGCCCCGGACAGCTCCCAGCAGGCTGTATTTGGAATGGGACGCCCAGCCTCCCAGCGCCACGCCGTAAACACCGAGCGATGACAGCCCCAGAACCGCCAGAACCCCCACATTGAGGTCGGTGACAACCAGCGGGATTCGGTATCCCCACAGCGTCAGGCTGTTTCCAAATGGCACCACCGCGAAAATGAGCATGGCGCAGGATGCGGCGACCGCCGGCGCATAGCGGAAAATCATCCGGTCGGCGCCCTCCGGGATCACATCCTCTTTAGCCATCATTTTGATGAGATCGGCGATGGGTTGCAGCAGGCCGAAGGGTCCCGCCCGATTGGGGCCGTAGCGGATCTGCATCCGCGCCAGGAGCTTGCGTTCGGCCAGCACCAGGTAGGCGGCGCACAGAAGAAGCGCCAGCAGCGCGGCGCCAAGCTTGATGACAAGCAGAATAAATCCGACGACCCAATAGAACACCATGAACGTTATCTCCGTCTGATATGACGCTTTCGATCTTCGAGTGACAGATGTAAACGTTTCGGAAAATAAACCACCTTCCAGCTTTTTGCAATGAAGAACTCGATGCGATCACGGTAAATCTGTCCTGTCCGGTTTTATCTAATGAAACAGTTGGTTAACTTATCGAAATAGCAATGTAAAATCAAATCATTACTCCAATAAATTTACCGCGGCGGATTTATCACCCCCGATTGACGGCCACCGCCGGGTGCGCTATAACTCGTGAAACTACAGACCGGCGGTGCTTTTTATCCGGAAAATGAACGGTTCACAGGCTTTGAACGCATTGAAGAATAAACAAAATTTAATACTGATCGGCATGCCGGGAGCGGGCAAAAGCACCGTTGGCGTGCTGCTGGCCAAGCGGTGCGGGATGGCGTTTTCAGACACGGATATTCTGATTCAAACCGGCGAGCGGCGCTATCTCCAGGAACTCATCTCCATACGCGGCGTCAGCGGTTTTCGGGAAATCGAGGAAAAATATCTGCTCGGCGTTCCGGCGGATCGCAGTGTGGTCGCTACCGGCGGAAGCGCCGTTTACAGTGAAAAAGCCATGTCTCATCTGAAATCATTGGGTATAGTGGTCTATCTGCAAATCGCGCTGACGTCGCTGAAAACCCGGCTGGGAAATCTGGTGGAGCGCGGGGTTGTGATGACGCCCGGTCAGACGCTGGATATGCTGTATGAAGAAAGGCGTCCGCTTTACGAGAAATATGCGGATGTCACCATTTCCACCGATACGATGACGCCCGACCAGGTGGCGGCGCAGGTCATGGAAAGGTATGTCCAGAGCGCCATCGTATAAGGTGATTTCCAACAAAGAACACCCTGTGCTGAAATGTAGGGTTTATATTCCCCCTTGAGGGGGGCCAGGGGGGTGTTCTTCTCCGAATGGTATATTCTATGTTGGAAATCACCTAACATTTCAATGCCCGGACTCGTTTAATCACGCAGTGTGGCTTTGAGACGAAGTGGATTGAGCAGCAGATCCAGAGCGTCCAGGATGTCGCGGCAGATCACTTTGGCGCTGGCGATCAGTTCTCCGGAACATCCTTCAGGCCCCACAACCGCAATTCCCACCGCCGACATTCTGACCATTTCGGCATCGTTACGACCGTTGCCGATGGATGCAATGCCCGAAGATGACAGGCCGCGGACGAAATCCGCTTTATCGCGGCCGGTTTGAATCCGATGAAACGCCACAGGAAGCCCTTCCACCTGCCTGGCGGCGGTGCCGAACGTATCCGCCGTCAGAACGGTGATGTCCAGTTTTTTTCCGAGCTGTTTCAGACGTTCGCCGACACCTGGCAGCAGCACGCCGTCACATGACAGCGTTCCGGTAAAATCGAGCAACAGGTGGGTAAGCGCCAGAGGCTGACCACCGGGAATATCCACATGAATACCAGTGCTTGTCGCCATTTTTGTATTCTCCTTTCTGCAAAACGGATTTTACATAGAAAACGGTTATGAAAATCATGTTCAATCAGTGGCATTTTCGGGTTCTGGCGTTTTCCGGAGGCTTCCAAACGGTTCGATGGCATTCCGAACCGCCTGAACAAAGGCGTGAAAAATATCCGTCGAATCATTTCTTCCGGATGGCGTGAGGTCCCGAAACATTTGAACGCGAAGCCCCCGGCTGATTTCCATCTGAACGCCCATGCCGCGACCGCAGAGATTGCATATGTTCGCCTGACTGACGCCCTCGAAATGCGGATCCGCATAGCAGCTTGCATTGAAACCGGCGGCGGATAACCGGCTTTGGATACGCTCCCGCAATTCAAAATCCCGGCCGCCGATATGAACCAGCGGTACGATCGTCGCACAGCCATGAATAGAGATGATGATTTCGGAAAAACAGACGATCTCCAGGGCGGTCGGTTCGTCAAATGCCGTACTGGTGATGTGCAGCGCCCTGTTGCCGGCGGTTTTGATGCCCTCAAGCGCATAAAAACTGTGATCGTCTCCGGCAATGGCGTCAGCGATCTGGGAGGTTCCCGGTTCGATATCGCCGCCGTGGATGCTCAGCACCGCTAT
>JAJYBO010000033.1 GCA_021778975.1 Deltaproteobacteria bacterium | reverse complement strand
AGATAATTCAATATGTTATCAAAACCAATGCGGTCTGGAACCAATGTGTCTGAGCGGGACATAGCCCATAGAATGGCCACAAATCAGACATACAACTGGTGATTCGCACGGTTCGATGCCAAAAACCGGATAATGATTTTATGCGGTTTTGGACGCCTTAGAACTGAACCAGTGCCGAAATTTCCGGAGGGTATTTCTGGCATGGCGCCTCAAGAAAATGCAATACCGACATTTGCTGATATTCTGGCAGCAAGCTTTTGGAAATCATCATAGCAGTTCTTGACTGCTTCAATGTGTGCGCCAATTGCCCCATCTGCGGACTTGAGGAAAAATATGGGTTTGCGGACCTCCATGGCCATCGCCATCAGACTTCTGTAATGTTTCAGCAAAGACAGACAGTACGGATCCTGTTCGACCGAAGGTAAAGAATGAGTCGGTTCATTTAGAACTGAATCACGATAGACATGGGGAATCCGATTCATCCATCGTCTATATGCCATGACCGGACGGCTGTCGAGGACACTGTGCTGCATGACGATATACCCGACAGGGTGCATCGTGCCTTTTGGCATCGGAATATTCGCAGGTGCTTTCAGAAGAAGTTCCGCCCAAATGACGCGCCAGTCCTGCAGTGTGGGGCCGAGGTTCTTCATCCCCTGCAGAGAGAAAAGATCGGGAGCCAGCGGCAGGCATATCTGATCCGAAGCAAGCAATGCTGATCGATTGATGGCGCCCAAGTTGGGACCTATATCAATCAATACTATTTCCGCTCCCCAATCTTCCCCACTCTGAACAAGGCGATGAAAAGCCGTCATGGTTCGGAATGCGGATTCATCGCGATTGTGGCACCGGGGCCATGCATCCGACAGTTTATCCTCAAACCGAGACAGGCCCAAATCTCCGGCAAGGAGACCCAGTTTTTGAGTAATCATTTCCACATGCGGTTTGGCGATATCGCCAATACCACGCATAATCGGTTGAATGGCACCATACACCGTATCAGGATGTTCACTGTCAGGCCACAGATTTTCAAGGCGATCCTCATTCAGGAACATGGCTGTAAGGTTGGCCTGAGGGTCAATATCTGCCGCAAGTGTTTTGATCCCATGATCCGCAAACATCCACGATAGATGATACACCAGAGATGTTTTTCCAACGCCACTCTTGTTGTTGAAAAACGCTATGGTCTTCATATTGGCCTCCGCCAGATTCTAACCAAAAAGGAATGTTGATCGAATTCAAATTCAGCAGGAGGGTTGCCATTGTCTGCCAAAAGTTTTTGTACGCGTTGAACCCCATATCCAAATCGGTTAACAAAGCCGAGGGATTTCATTGCTTCTGCAATTATGGGATTGCGGTAGCTGTTTCGGGTCGGAAAGTTTTCCGGAGTTGCTTCCCCATACAAGCCTCCCGGATTCAGTATTTCAATGTGATCGTTAAACGCATAGAATCGGATAGGTGAATTGCTGTCGTAGTTTCGGTGCATGACTGCATTCATCAGCAGTTCCCGCAGCGCCCATTCCGGATAATCCGAGAGCAGTTTTTCCTCAAGGGAGCTTATGGGGCGGAGTTTTGTCTGTATCAGAAGTCTGATGCGCACCTCCAGTTCATGAAGTACAGAGCGAAGGTCTCCGGATATTTCAGATTGATCTTCGGGCAAATCGGTCAGTTGCGTACCCGGAAATCGGATATATTGAACATAGGCACCCGGCAGATAAAATCGGGGATTTTTGCCGAACAGCAAGATACCAGCATAAGTCGGGCAATTACGTTCCGGAACGTAAAACCTCAAAGAAGCCAATTGATGTTCGGTAGAACGGTGGTTTCCTGCAATAGTTTCCAAATCAACGGCCTGCCGGCGATAGGCATCAAACTGCCCCAGCGCAATGTCGCGAATAGTAGCTTCCGAACAGGGACGTGCGTCAAAAGAGCGAGCCGCCGCCACCCGTCTTTCTGAAAGCACCCGCTCTTCCTGTTCACTGGCAATTGCCTTTCTTGGACCAACACGAATATAAATCCGTCCTTTGTAACGGACCGGTGGTAAATCCGATGGAAAGACTTCCACAACCGCCACATCCCCGCCGTCCAGCCTGAAACTGGTTACATTTATATAGGGCTGGGGCAGCACATTCCCGTCCGACCGAATGCCGCCAAGTCCCTTCAACAATTCATCGGTCACTGTCAATCCGGAAAGAACGCCGTTGTCCTGTACACCGATCAAAAGGTAGCCGGGACTGCCATGTCCCGGAAGGTCATTTGCAAACGCACAAATTGCCTGACAAAATTTATCCGTATCTGTGCGAGACGTTGTGCGTTCAATATTATCGGCTTCCAGATCTATCAATAAGCCTTTCAGTCGATCTTTTGCTATCATAACGCCTCCATTCGTTTCAATTACCTTCCGGCTTATTTCAGGCCAAAAATGAGGGCCTGAGCTTCTTTTGTTGGCCGTCACATCGTAGACACCATAAGGTGCCACCTTGCTCAGTTCACGATCAATGAAGTCATGAACCCTGACATGCTCCGGCTCACCTGTCGCCTGATATTCAGCTTATTTTTGCTCGACTCCTTAGCCATCATTCGTTCTCCCAG
Source organism: Deltaproteobacteria bacterium (assembly GCA_021778975.1). Lineage (GTDB taxonomy): Bacteria > Desulfobacterota > Desulfobacteria > Desulfobacterales > Desulfatirhabdiaceae > RAAP-1. Next base: position 14,907 of record JAJYBO010000033.1, on the reverse strand, counting down.
TCTTCCAGATGAAGATGTTTGATGCGACTGAATTCACGAGTGTTAGGCAACTCACATGAATTATTGTACCAGTAAGCTTAACACCATCCCCCCATCACAAGAGGGAAATTAAGAAGTTCATCATGGGAGATTATTTGTTTTGAGTTGCCTTATGTGACACCAGAGTATGGCCAGCGCAATGGCCCCGATCATCAAATCGTAAGGTCCGATAATAGTGCCCGTCTTTTCAAGCTGTACTCGAATTTCTCCATATGTCAAACGCCCCTTGCTCGCCACGGCTGACCGGGCTATCGCTCATACAACCATAGGTCTGATTGATAAAGAGGAACTTTCTTGATTCGCCTCTTTCTGCAGAGCATCTTTGAGCTTTTTGATGAGTACTTTTCCGTAGTCGCGGTACAGCTCCAGAGAGCGATAGATGTTTGAATATTTTTCCATTAACGCCATGCCCTCTTCATACGCCAAATTGAAGTCGTCGTATTGTTTTATAATTTTGTATTTTCGGGAATCGGGGTCATCCAAATCCAGCTCCCAGAGATAATAGATGTTATCCTCTTTTGTAATCCGATGATACGGATTGCCATAAAAGGATATCTTCTCACCGTGGTATTCGAGGTAGTTTTTCCACACCTCGTCGCCGGAATAAATGGTCACAGGCTCATTTTCCATGTTATGTATTCTCCTCTTATGCGGTTGATGTTTGAGGTGAAGGAAATTGGTTGCGACAATGCCCTGCATCCGGACTTTTTACGAAGCCGTCAGGATTTCTTCTCAAAACCTGTCTTGAGCTTTTTTTCCAGTTCGGCGAACATCTGCTTTTTCTTTTCGGCCTGAGCCGCCTGAAAGCTTTCAACCTTCTGAGTCAACCCTTTTCTGGATGTCTGAAAATTTTTAAGCTCTTTATCTAATTGCGTTTCTGCGGCCCCTTTAGGAATTTCTTCAATTTTGAGATGATCCCGAATATAGAGCCGGATTTCCTGAGCGTTTTCGACGGATTCGATAATTCCGCATTCTTCGAGTTTTCTGAAAAGAAATCCCCCCTCCTCCGTCGAAATCTCCAGTAACTCGCAGACGGTTTCGATGGCGGGCGGGCTGTGGCGGCGGTATTCCAGAATCCGGATGGCGGCGACCAGCAAGTGCGCTTTCCGGTATAAATCCAAATCGTTCATGAATTTCCTCAACAATTTGAAATCACATTAAATATGCCCTTCGGATACTGCGTGAGATCCCGTATTCTTGACATCCTTCTTGAACAAGAGTAACAAACGCGCTTACAATGTTCAAGTATGAGATGTTATCAAACAACATATAAAAACCATTACCGGGAGGCCGTCATGACAGAAATCGTGGATATCAAGGCAAGAGAGATACTGGATTCCAGGGGGAATCCTACCGTTGAGGTGGATGTTTTTCTGGCGTGTGGCGCCATGGGGCGCGCGGCGGTGCCATCGGGCGCATCTACCGGAACCCGTGAAGCGCTCGAATTGCGCGACACCAAAGCCAAAAGATACGGCGGCAAGGGCGTAACCACCGCGGTGAACAATGTCATGAACGAAATCCTGCCGCTGCTGACCGGAAAGGATGCCTCCCGTCAGACGCTCATTGACAACCTCATGATCGAACTGGACGGTACGTCCAACAAGGCCAGGCTGGGCGCCAACGCGATCCTGGGGGTGTCCATGGCCGCTGCGCGCGCCGCGGCCGAAGCTTTTGGGCTTCCGCTGTACCGCTATCTGGGGGGTGTCAACGCCCGATATCTGCCGGTTCCCATGATGAATATCATCAACGGCGGCGTTCATGCGGCCAACAACTTAGACATTCAGGAGTTCATGATTATTCCGTTTGGCGCCAAATCCATTGCGCAGGCGGTCCAGATGGGGGCTGAAACCTTTCACTGCCTGAAGAAAATTCTGAAAGACGCCAACCTGGCAACCGCGGTCGGAGATGAAGGCGGTTTTGCGCCGGATCTCAAATCCAACGAAGAAGCTGTCAAATTGATCGTAACCGCCATCGAAACCGCGGGATACAGGCCGGGAGACGAAATTGGCATCGGGCTGGACGCCGCGGCCAGCGAGTTCTATACCACTTCCGGGAAAAAGAAGGTTTACACGCTCAAATCCGAAAATCGAAAGCTTTCCTCCGAAGCCATGGTTGATTATTACGACGATCTGCTCGAACGGTATCCCATTTTTTCCATCGAAGACGGTCTGGCCGAACAGGACTGGGATGGATGGAAAATTATGACGGACCGGCTCGAAAGCAAAGTTCAACTGGTAGGAGACGATATTTTTGTCACCAATCCGGAAATTCTGCAAAAGGGCATTGATCTGGGCATTGCCAATGCAATTCTGATCAAACTCAATCAGATCGGCACGGTTACGGAAACCCTGAACGCCATTGAGCTTGCCCGGCAGGCCGGGTATGCAACGGTCATTTCGCATCGGTCCGGAGAAACCGAGGACGCCTTTATCGCCGATTTGGTGGTTGGGGTCAACGGCGGCCAGATCAAAACCGGCTCCATGTCCCGCAGCGACCGGATCGCCAAGTACAACCAGCTCATCCGCATTGAACAGGAACTGGGAGAAAGCGCCCGATTTTCGGATGACGCTTTCTGATACGGCCACTCCAAACTGAGGTAATCATGGGTTCAAGCACCAAATATATATTCGTGACCGGCGGCGTATTGTCGTCACTTGGAAAAGGTCTTGCCTCCGCCGCCATCGGCGCTTTGCTCGAAAGCCGGGGGCTGCGGGTGACCATCAAGAAACTGGATCCATATATCAATGTGGATCCAGGCACCATGAACCCTTTTCAGCATGGCGAAGTTTTTGTGACCGATGACGGCGCGGAGACCGATCTCGACCTCGGTCATTACGAGCGCTTCACCCACGCCAGGCTGGGAAGGGACAACAACTTCACCACCGGAAAGATTTATTACTCCGTCATCAACAAGGAGCGCCGGGGGGATTATCTGGGCGGAACGGTTCAGGTGATCCCGCACATTACGGACGAAATCAAGACCAGCATCCGGGTCGGAACGGAAGATGTTGATATCGTGATCGTCGAAATCGGCGGCACGATCGGCGATATCGAAAGCCTTCCTTTTCTGGAGGCCATCCGGCAGTTCAAGGCCGATGTGGGCAAAGACAACGTGCTGTATATCCATCTGACGCTTGTTCCCTACATCGCCACCGCCGGAGAAGTCAAAACCAAGCCCACCCAGCACAGCGTCAAAGAACTCCGCAGCATCGGCATCCATGCGGATATCCTGCTCTGTCGCGCGGACAGAAATCTCTCCAGAGACATCAAATCCAAAATCGCCCTGTTTTGCAATGTCGGCGAGGATGCGGTCATCACGGCCAAGGATGTGGACTGCATCTATGAAGTGCCGCTGAATTTCCATGAAGAAGGTCTGGATAACAAGATCATTGAATTGCTGCACATCTGGACCCGGGCGCCGCGGCTTGAAGATTGGGAAACGCTGGTCAGAAAGGCCAAAGAACCCCGCCATGACGTTACCATCGCCATTGTCGGCAAGTATGTTGATCTGACAGAATCCTATAAAAGCCTCAATGAAGCGCTGTATCACGGCGGGTTTTTTCACGACAGCCGGGTGAATCTGGTGTTCATAGACTCTGAAACCATCACGGCGGATACCTGCGAGGCCGCGTTGTGCGAAGCGGACGGCATTCTGGTGCCCGGCGGGTTTGGGCCTCGCGGTATTGATGGCAAGATTTGCGCGGTGAAATATGCCAGAGAACACAAGGTCCCCTATCTGGGCATCTGTTTGGGGATGCAGATCGCTGTCATCGAATTTGCCCGCAACGTGGCCGGCATACCTGGGGCGCATAGTTCTGAATTCGACGAATTCGCTTCCGATCCGGTTATTTATCTGATGCTGGAGTGGTTTGACGAGAAAACCCATACAGTGCAGCAGCGGGACAGCCATTCCGACAAGGGGGCGACGATGCGTTTGGGCGCCTATCCCTGTCGGATCGAACGGGACACCCTGGCCTGGAGCGCATATGATCAGCAGGATATTTCCGAACGGCACCGGCACCGGTATGAATTCAATAATGCCTATACGGAACGGCTTTGCGCGAAGGGCCTTGTGGTCAGTGGCATGTCCCCAAACGGTGACCTGGTGGAAATCATCGAACTGAAAGATCACCCCTGGTTTCTGGGCTGCCAGTTCCATCCCGAATTCAAATCGCGGCCTATGGATCCGCATCCGCTCTTCCGGGACTTTGTCGGAGCGGCGTTAGAGTATCGTAAATCCAAAGCGTGACACAACCATTTCGATATGCTGTAAGGAGGTAATCTCATGACGTCTCCCATTACCATTCCGACGTTGTTTAAAATGAAAGAAAAGGGCGAGAAGATCACCAACCTGACCGCCTATGACTATCCTTTCGCCAGGCTGGTGGATGAATGTGGCATCCATATGATTCTGATCGGCGATTCTCTGGGAAACGTGGTTCAGGGGCATTCCAGCACGCTGCCGGTCACGATGGATGAAATGGTGTATCACACGAAGATGGTTTCAAGAGCTGTACAGCATGCGCTGGTGATTGCGGACATGCCGTTTATGTCTTACCAGATCAGCATCTCGGACGCCATTGCCAATGCCGGGCGTCTTGTCAAGGAAGGCGGCGCCGCCGCGGTCAAGCTCGAAGGCGGCGCTTCTGTCAGCGCCGTCATACGGGCCATCACCGGCGCCGGAATTTCGGTTCAGGCGCATATCGGGTTGACGCCTCAGTCCGTGCATCAGATGGGGGGGTATCGGGTGCAGCGGGATGAAGAACGGCTTCTGGCCGATGCGCTCGAAGTCGAAGCCGCCGGTGCGTTTTCGGTGGTGCTAGAAGGTATTCCATCGGACATTGCGGCGCTCATTACGCAGAAGTTGAAAATTCCCACCATCGGCATCGGCGCTGGCCCATCGTGCGACGGCCAGGTTCTGGTCATTCACGACTTACTGGGGATGACCGACCGACATATTCCCAAGTTCGTCAAGCAGTACGCCAGACTTCTCGATCAGGCCAGAACCGCTGTTCAGACATATGCAGCGGATGTGCAATGCGGCAATTTCCCGGGTAAGGAACATTGTTATTGATGTAGGCTTTATCGGTCTTGATAGAAATGTGGATTTCCGGTAGATTGGCCTCATGTTTCAGCACACGCCCATTTCAAGAAAATTCACCATTCAAGACCGTATCGTCGTGTTTTATGGCAATTGTCTGGACCTGCTGCGTTCAATTCCCGACAATACACTTCAGCTCGTCGTTACATCGCCCCCTTATAATATTGGTAAAGAGTACGAAAAAAAACTTGATTTGAAGAAATACATCGCGCAGCAGGCGGACGTTATCGCCGAATGCGTCAGAGCGCTTTCCGACCGGGGCAGTATTTGCTGGCAGGTCGGCAATTATGTTGATAACGGCGCCATTGTTCCGCTGGATACCGTGTTGTACCCTGTGTTTCATGATCTGGGTCTGAAAATGCGCAACCGCATTATCTGGCACTTTGAGCATGGATTGCATTGTTCCAGGCGGTTGTCCGGCAGATATGAAACGATCATCTGGTTCACCAAAACCCAGGAGTATGTTTTCAACCTCGATCCCATTCGTGTTCCGCAAAAATATCCCGGTAAAAAATATTTCAAAGGGCCGAAAGCAGGTCAGTATTCATGCAATCCCCTGGGAAAAAATCCCGGGGATTTATGGATTATTCCGAATGTCAAAAGCAACCACATCGAAAAGACGGATCACCCATGTCAATTTCCGGTTGAACTTGTAGAAAGGCTGGTGCTGTCGCTTTCCAATGAGGACGACTGGGTGCTGGATCCGTTTTTGGGCGCGGGGACGTCCATTGTGGCTGCAATTAGGCATAACCGTAAGGGGGCAGGTGCTGAGACCGTAACGAAATATGTGGATATCTCGCTCGGTCGCATTCAGCAGGAAATAGCGGGTGTTTTAAAAACCCGTCCTATGAACAGACCTGTTTATGATCCGGAGGAAGCGGGTAACAGCCTGAGACTTCCCCCGTGGGATAAACAGCAATCTGACACTCAAATGAAATTGCTCGAAATGCTTGATGAATACGACATCAAATGAAAATCATCGAAACCTACTCACATCTTAACGGTTTGGAATTTTTGATAGTTCATAAACCTCAACTATGGGAGCAAATTCAAAATGTTATTTCTTCAGTAGATGCTGATGCCTGTAAAACCAAAGTTTCCAAAGAAAAAGGTATGGTAGGGAAACTCCTTTACAGTCCAATTGACATGAATATCAGTTTCAAAAATCTACTCTCAAAAGAAAAATGGAGCGAAAGCCGGGTTAGCTATTGGGTAACGAAAAATGAAAAACTCATCCGAAAAACTTTGACAATGGATGCAACCGAACAAAAAAAAGAAATTGAAGGAGCTGGCGAACTACCGATTTTTAGCTATAATCAAACAGATTTCGTAAAAGACAGAGTAGCGATAGAAGTTCAATTCGGTAAGTATTCGTTTGTTGCGTATGACCTTTTTGTCAAACATCTTGCTTTTTATATTGGTGACATGATTGATGTAGGTATCGAAATACTCCCCATGAAAACGCTTCAATCTCAAATGAGTTCTGGTGTCGCTTACTATGAAGGCGAACTTTACAATGTCATCAGGCAGGGACGGGGGGTGCCTGCAGTGCCTTTGGTTATTTTGGGTATAGCTCCTTGACCAGAGTTGTATTGACGATTGTTCAGAAAGTCTGAAGTTTTTCCGTTGTCTGACAAATGCAGCCTGTGATAAAGGAATCGCTGTAAAAAAAATAATACGAATCGTTTTTAGAGGATGCTTATGAACGTTATCCCGACATCTCTGGAAGGCGTCGTTATCGTCGAACCCGATGTATTTGAAGATAAACGCGGTTTTTTCATGGAAACTTATCATCAGCAGCGATATCACAAGGCGGGTATCTCACGGGTGTTCGTTCAGGACAATATGTCCTTTTCCGTGAAAGGTACACTGCGGGGGCTTCATTTTCAGATCACGCAGCCGCAGGCCAAGCTGGTGCAGGTTATTTCCGGGGAAATATTCGATGTGGCGGTGGATATTCGTCCAGATTCCGCCACATTTGGCCGATGGGTCGGGGTGTATCTGTCGAGTGACACCCGACGTCAGCTTTTTATTCCCGAAGGTTTCGCCCACGGCTTCTGCGTTATCAGTGAAACAGCGCTATTCATGTATAAATGCTCTGATTTTTATGCAAAAGATGATGAGAGCGGCATTCTGTGGTCAGATCCGGCCATCGGCATTCAGTGGCCCATCGAAAATCCCATGGTATCGGATAAAGACGCCCGGCTGCCCCATCTTTCCGAAATCCGGGCCTTTCGTCAGGAGGTAACCTCATGAATCTACTGATTACCGGCGCCAAAGGTCAACTGGGCGGAGAGTTGATGCGCCAGAGTCCGGACAGAGGTTTTTCACCGTTCCCCGTTGATCTGCCGGAAGTGGATATCACATCTCCGGATCATATTCGAACAGCCGTCAAAACGTCGCGGGCCTCTCTTGTGATCAACTGCGCGGCGTTTACCCAGGTGGATATGGCGGAATCTCATATCATGGACGCCTTCAATGTCAACAGCGTGGGGCCGGCGGTGCTGGCACATGTCTGCTGTGAAGAACAGATTCCTTTGATCCATATTTCAACCGATTTCGTATTTGATGGAAACCAGAAGAAACCCTACCGTGAAAGTGATCCGGTGGCCCCGCTCAGTGTTTATGGCCGGAGCAAAGCAGTCGGTGAAGCGGTGGTGGAAAAAACGCTGTCCCGTCATGTCATCATCAGAACTTCCTGGCTTTACGCACTGCATGGCGCCAATTTCGTACGCACCATTCTCAGACTCGGCGCGGAAAGAGACAGTGTTCGGGTCGTGGCGGACCAGTGGGGGTGCCCCACCTGTGCGGCGGATCTGGCGGACGCCATCCTGACCGTTGCCGCGCATATCCGCGACAAAAGTGAAATCGCCTGGGGGAGATATCACTATTGCGGAGAGGGTGTCCTCTCATGGCATGAATTTGCCCAGGCGATTCTGGACATTGCCGGGAAGAAGATTCCGCTTAAAACATCGCATGTCGAACCCATCACAACCGAACAGTACCCGACGCCTGCAAAGCGTCCCGTTTACTCTGCCCTCGACTGCGCGAAAATCCGGGCGGAATTTGGCGTTAATCCAAAACCCTGGCGGGAAAGTCTCGAAAAGACCATCGTTCAGATTTTTGAATGATGACGCGCTATTGAATTTGTATGCAATTCAAGGAGATATCAGATTGAATATTGATGAAATTTCTAATGTACTCATTGTCGGTGCGGGCGCCATGGGCCAGCAGATCGGCTTCCAGTGCGCCATGAGCGGCTATAACGTGACATTGTACGATGTTGAAACAAAATATCTGGACAACGCGATGAAACGCATTGTCCATCTGTCAGACGCATTTGTAAAACACGGACGACTGAGTTCCGAAGCCGCACAGGCCGCTGTCGGACGCATCCGCTGCACCAGCGATCCGGCGGATGCCGCTAAAAATGCGGATTTTATAAGTGAATCCGTACCTGAAGATCCGGAGTTGAAGGCGCGGGTTTTTGCACAGTTCAATGAACTTTGTCCTTCCCATACAATTTTTACCACCAATACCTCCACGCTGATGCCGTCCATGTTCGCGGAAGCCACCGGCAGACCGGACAGATTCGCGGCGTTTCACTTTCACGACATTCAGGTGACCCAGGTGGTGGATATCATGCCGCATCCCGGAACTTCTCCCGAAACGGTCGCAACCATTCAGGCGTTTGCGGAGCGGATCGGACAGATTGCCATTCTGCTGCAAAAAGAAAATATCGGCTATGTGTTTAACGCCATGCTGACGGAACTGCTGCGGGCGGCTCAGGCGCTGGCCTCCAATGCGGTGGCCTCCGTGGAAGACGTTGACCGGGCATGGATGGGGATTATGCACACCCCCAGCGGGCCGTTTGGCATTATGGACAGCATCGGCCTGGATACGGTGTGGAAGGTCACGGATTATTGGGCGCAAAAGCGAAAAGACCCTCTGGCGCTGAACAATGCTGCTTTCATGAAACGGTATGTGGCGGCAGGCAGGCTGGGGATCAAAACCGGTCAGGGCTTTTACCGTTATCCCAAACCGGCTTTTATGGAATCAGGATTTCTGGAAGGTCGTATTGCGCCTGAAGTATCTGCTGAAATCAATCTGAAGGCGTCCTGATGGAGGATATCGTTTTTCGCGCAGGGAAAAAAGCGCTTGAAATCATCCGCGACGGCGGGCTGACGCCGGATCGGATCACAACCGTGGCGGGCGCCGCCGGAGGCCCTAAATGGCTGGTGCTGCGCCATCTGGACAGGGTTTTGTTTTCACAGTGGTTCAAAGGCAGGCAAAAGCCGTTGTTTCTGATGGGATCATCCATTGGCGCATGGCGTTTTGCGTGTCAGTGCATGTCGGATCCTCTGACATCGCTGGCGAATTTTGAAACCGCATATATCCACCAGACTTATGTCGGAAAGCCTTCTCCAGAAGCGGTTACACGAGAAAGCCTCCGGATTCAGCGGGCGGTGCTGACCCCCCGGAGTATCGAGGACATTTTTCAGCATCCGTTTCTGAGGCTGAATTTCATGACGGTCCGCAGCAAAGGGCTTCTGGCCAGCGATAACAGGCCGCTTCTGACGCTTTCTTTGCTGGCGGTCGCTTTAGCCAATCTCGCGAGCCGTTCGACGCTGAAATTTTCTTTTGAACGGGCGCTTTTTCATGATCCGCGGGATATTCCTCCATTTTATGATCTGAAGGGATTCGATATTCACCACGTTCCGCTGACTGCCAGAAATTTGGCCGCGGGGCTGCTGGCGTCCGGATCCATTCCGCTGGTTATGTCCGGCGTTCGGGATATCGCGGGCGCTCCTGCGGGGGTCTATCGCGATGGCGGTGTGATTGACTATCATCTGGATATCTCTTTTTCGAATAACGACGACGGGCTGACGCTGTTTCCACATTATGTAGATAGAGTCATTCCCGGATGGCTCGACAAGCCCCTGAAATGGCGTGTTCCATCCGAAAGCCATATGGAAAATGTGCTGATGGTTGCGCCCTCGCGGCGCTTTGTCGAAAAACTCCCTTATCATAAAATTCCCGACCGGAATGATTTCTACAAATTCGAGGGGGCTGACACCCAGCGGTTCGACTACTGGAAGCAAACGGTCAATGCCGGACAGGTTCTGGCCGATGCGTTTATGGAAGCGGTATCGAGTGGCCGTATCCGCCGAAAGGTTGTTCCGATGTTTGCATCGCGGTGAGATTCGTCATCTGTTCCCGGCAGGCTCCTGTCCATCGGCGGAACCTGCGGGCGGTCAACTCCATGCCGGTGGGATTGCGAGAGGTTGGATATGTCGAGTGCCAATGCGTCAAATTTATCTGCCCGCCTCCACGGCGTCAATCTCGGAAGCTGGCTGTTGCTGGAAAAGTGGATGGCGCCGAGCCTGTTCAATGGTCTCGCGGCGACGGATGAAACCACTTGGTGTGCGGAATTGGGCAGCGATGCGGCCCCGCGGCTGCGCGCCCACTGGGAAAACTTCGTCACGCGTGATGACTTCGTATGGCTTGCCCGTGCGGGCATCAATACCGTGCGGATTCCGTTCGGCCACTGGATTTTCGGGCCGCCGTATCCGTATCACAGCAAATATGGCGATAATCCCTATCCGTTTGTCGAAGGCGGCATAGAGGTGCTGGATCGCGCTTTCGAATGGGCGGCGGAATTGGATATTCGTATCATACTCGATCTCCATGCCGCTCCGGGTTGTCAGAATGGTTTCGATAACGGCGGCATCAAAGACGTTATCGAATGGCACACCAGCGAGGCGTATATCGCGTACTCGGTTGATGTGCTGGGACGGCTTGCCGAACGCTATCGTTCTGCATCGGCGCTTTTTGGCATTCAACTGCTCAACGAGCCGCGCTGGGATGTTCCCACAGATATCCTCAAGGCGTATTACCTGCGCGCTTATGATGCCATCCGGGCGCATTGTCCGCCGGAGCGTGCGGCGGTCATTTTTCACGATGGTTTTCGTTCACATCGCGAGTACCTGGGCTTCATGCAGCCGCCGCAATACCAGAACGTCATTTACGATATTCACCGCTATCAGTGCTTCGACCGGGCGGAAATCGAAATGGACATTTATGGTCATATGGACAAAGCCGGACATCAGTGGCGACAGGAAGCCGGAGATATCCGGCGGGAGCTGGGCCTTCCCACGATTGTTGGCGAATGGAGTTTGGGACTCGATCTGGAAGTTGTGTCCCTGTGGGCCGAAGGGCCGTTCGATCATGCGCTCAAAGGTATGAATACGTTTCAGCAGAATGTTGCGTATCGTGCTTACGCGGCCGCGCAGCTTCTGGCCTTCGAGCATCATCACGGCTGGTTTTTCTGGAGCTACCGCACCGAGACCACTCCGGAATGGTGTTTCCGAGAATGCGTCGAGAGAGGCTGGCTGCCGAAGCGGTTTTAATGCGCGCTGGTGGAACTGGTGTGATTGTTGTGCCGTCCGTTGGATATCTCTTTGGCTTCATGCGTTCGACTCAGCACCAGCGTCCGGTGATACAGCCGTCTGAGACCCGGGCGAAAACTGATGTTGAGCAGCGAGGCGTTGGGCAGCTCACGACACAACATTTCGAGTATCAGCCGTTCGCCTTTGGGATCGAAGGTGTCGGTGGCCTCTTCCATGAAAATCCAGGCCGGTCGCTGGATCAGGACGCGTGCAATGCCGATGCGTTGCTGACCGCGCTGCGGGATTGTCTGCTCCCAGTTTCCGGTTTCATCAATGCGCTGGGCAAGCCATGACAGTCCCACGCATTCGAGTGCATGGCGAATGGTTGCGTCGGAAAACGTATCTGGCGAATGTGGGTAGCACAGTATTTCTCGCAAAACACCTTCAGGCAGAAATGGCTGCTGGGCGACAAACATGAGGTGACCGTCGCCAGGCAGCCGTATGCGGCCTTTCCCCCAGGGCCAAAGCCCGCTGATAGCCTTGAACAGGCTTCCTGTCACTGCCGGAACGCCTTCGATCAGCACCCGTTCGCCGCGGCGAATGTCAACAGTGAAGTGATCGAGCAGAATGCGTCCCGATGGTTCGGTGATGCAAAGGTCTTCGATAACGAGATGGCCGCGGTGTGATGGTTCTATCAGAATACGCGAACCGTCCGCGGCCTGATTTTCGGCGTCTAATTGCTGCATGTGTTCGTAAAGCGCCAGCACGCGATCCGCGGAAGCCCGGCACCGCGCCATTTCACCGATGTTGTCCACAGGCCAGGAAAGTGCGGATGTCAGACGCTGAAACGCCTGGGCCGCCTGCATCAATACGCCGAGTGACATGGTGCCGTAGATATATTGCGGCGCAGCGATCAGAATCGGAAATACTGGCAACAGTGTCCCATATCCCGCCCCAAACGAGACCAACCCCATATACGCGAGGGATTGGCGGTTCCATTCTTTGATAATCTGGGAAAAACGCGTGGTGGCGCCGGTACGTTCCAGTTTTTCCCCACGCATGATGGCGATGGCTTCCGTATTTTCCCGCGCCCGTGACAATCCGAAACGAAAGGTTGCCTCCGCGGTTTGCAGCGCATTGGTTGCGCGCACCAGCGGACGTCCGATCATCCAACTGATGGCGCTGCCCACAATGGCATAAATGAAGGCCAGCGGCACCATGTACCCCGGCACATGAACATGCGTGCCCGGCATGACAACCGCGCCGGATACCGTCCACAGGATGTTGATAAAAAGCCCCATGGTCATCATCGAGTATATCAGCGAGTGGGCCAGCGTGATGGCGCTTTCCGTTGCAATATGAATGTCTTCGGCGATACGCTGGTCCGGATTGTCCGGGTTGTCGGGTCTGAAGATCAGCCGGTAATGGCGGCCGTTTTCCATCCAGGCGCCCACCAGCTTTTCGGTGAGCCAGGCGCGACAATCAACCATCAGCCAGCGTTTGACGATCAGATGCGCCGCCGTGACGGCGATAGTGATGGCAAAGATCAGTGCGAAGACAAGCACCTGCAAGAACACGCCATGTACGGAGTGTTCTTCGAGCGCATCGAACAGCGCCCGATTCCAGTAGTTGGCCCATACTATGAGGCCCACCTGTCCCATGGTGAGCAGCAACAGCAGCAGGGTGGCGCCGCATGCTTTGTTGCGTCGTTCACATTTCCAGTACGGACCGACGAGATGAATTGCCTGCCAGATAAACTGTTTGCGGGTGCTGAACGTTGTGCCGTGAGAGGCGGTCTGCGTTGTATTGGGTGTCGGGGATTCTGAGAATGTCATGGCAAATTTTTGTTTTTCATGTCTGACGAATTGAAGTTATCGAGTTTTGACGACACGTTATGAAGTCGTCAATATCGAAGTTAATGGCATCTTTTGGGCAAAACCTTTACAAATTCCATTCCCATCTTTATAATCCGTTGTCAACTGTAACGATATCGAAAATGGAAAAATTCATTCTATCATCAAATTTTATCGAAAGGAACACCTCATGAGCTTTGATTTCAGTGCAGACGATATCCTCGAAATGGCAGAGCAGATCGAACGCAATGGTGTAAAGTTCTACCAGACAGCGTCCGACAGCATCCCGGATACTCAGTGTAAAAAATTTCTGCTTGAGTTATCGAAAATGGAAGAACAGCACGCTGTGGTTTACGCGGCCATGCGCGCCGGGCTGTCCGAAAAAGAGAAATCTTCGACCGTATTCGATCCTGGCCATGAAAGCGTGCTGTATCTCCGGGCGCTGGCCGATACCCGTGTCTTTTTTGAAAAGACCATTGATATGAAGTCCATGAAAGAAATTCTGAAAGCCGCTATCGAGGCGGAGAAAGACTCCATCGTGTTTTATATCGGGATGAAGGATATCGTGCCGGAGTCTCTGGGCAAAAGCCGGATTGATGCCATCATCAAAGAAGAAATGGGGCATATTCGGGTTCTCAGCAAAGAGCTGACAGCACTGAAATAGTCCTCTAAAAAGAACACCCCCTGCGCCTCCCCCCTCAAAGGGGGAATATAAATTCCTACATTTCAGCACAGGGTGTTCTTTGCGGGAAACCACCTAAAACCGATGTCTCATGAACTGACCGTTCGGCGGCGTCTTGCACCGAACGGCTGTTGTTATCGAGAAGTTGAGTGATCTTTCCACAATCGGAGCTGGGCGCTGCGCTGCTCCGTAAGTTTTTCCGCAATCACGTCAGACATTGTTTCGGCGCTGACAGCAACCGGCAGTTTGTTTTCTGACAGGCTCTGAAGCCCCTTCTGAATGGCGTCCGGGGTGAACCATTTGAAGAGGGTGTCTGTGTCAACGCTCAGATACGCCTTGTTGTGCGCCTGAATATGATTGGCCATCAGGCACAGCAGCGGAACGATGTTTTCCGGATCCATCCGGTTGGCCTGAATCAGGAACCAGTCCGCCCGGCGATACTGTTTCAGCAGGGTCATCGCGGCTCCGATATTGGTGTATATCTTGGGGTTCTGTGGCGATATCCGATCCGCGCGGCGCAAATAGGTCAGCGCTGTTTCCGGTTGCTGCAGTTTCAGGAGAATGTATCCCATCAAGTTCAAATCATCCCAGGGAACCACCTTTCTGGAAACCAGCGCCTGTGCGAGTTTTTCCGCTTCCCGCCATCGTCCCAGATCCGCCAGCAGCCCCGCTTTGCCGTATAGCGCCATGGAATAGCTCGGATCCGTGGCAAACGATTGATCGTACAAAGACAGCGCTTTGTCGTAATCGTGTTTATAGATGTATAGTTGGGCCATGTTGTACAGGGTGATGGAGGGAAACGTTCGCCTCGCCCACTGTTTGGACAGAGAAACCTTGTTGATC
>JAJYBO010000243.1 GCA_021778975.1 Deltaproteobacteria bacterium | reverse complement strand
TGGGTGCGTCCGGAATCTCCTGTGGGCCGGGCCGATAATTCCCGTCCGGTCTTTCCCGGAAAGGTTGGGACAAACTCGCCCAGAGCCGGACGGAGCGCCCCGGCGGTGTCATCCCGGCGCCGGTAGAATTTCCATTTCCGGTCCAGCGTGGCAAAGAGGGGCACAAACTCTCCCACTGTCTCGGAGGTGCCCAGAAAGAGTATGCCCTTGGGGTTTAACGCATAGTGAAACAGAGGAATGAGCTTTTTTTGCAGCTCCGCGTTCAGATAGATCAGCAGGTTGCGGCAACTGATCAGATCCAGTCTGGAAAACGGCGGGTCCCTGATCACATCCTGCGCGGAGAATATCAGCAGATCACGGATAACCTTCTGGATGCGACAGACGCCGCTGTCCGGCTCCTGAATGAAAAAGCGCGCCAGCCGGCCTGGCGAGAGGTCGGAGGCGATACCGGCGGGATAAACCCCGGCGCGGGCCTGTTCAATGGCCTGCGGATCAATGTCTGTGGCGAAGACCTGCACCTTGAATGTCTGTCTCAGCGCCTCCATGTGTTCCTGAAGGAGGATGGCGATGGAATAGGCCTCTTCGCCGGTGGCGCAGCCGCAGACCCACACCCGGACCGGCGCGCCTGCGGATTTGCCCGCAAAGAGCTGGGGGATCACCTGCTTTTCCAGGACGGCAAAGGCATCCGGATCGCGGAAGAAATTGGTCACGCCGATCAAAAGATCCCGGAAGAGAGCCTGGGCTTCAGCCGGGGTATTCCGCAGATAGCGCAGGTAATCTGCCGTCCGGTCTATCTGGTGGACGGCCATGCGCCGTTCAACCCGGCGGATAAGCGTATTTTGCTTGTACTGGGAGAAATCATGGCCGGTCTGGTCCCGCAGCAGAACACAGATTTTTTTCAGATTGTCTTCAGCCCTGGAAGGTGGAGCGTCTGCCTGGCAGGGCAGCTTGCCGAAGGCGTGGGCCGCATAGGCGATGAGCTGGGCCGGCATCTCGGCTGGGGGCAGCACGTAATCCACCAGCCCGGTGGCGACGGCGCTTCGGGGCATGCCGTCATATTCCGTGGATTCCGGGTTCTGGGCCATGACCATGCCGCCTTCTCCTTTAACCGCCCTTACGCCTCCCGTGCCGTCGCTGCCGGTGCCGGAGAGAACGATGCAGATGGCCCGCTCACGCTGATCGTGAGCCAGAGACCGGAAGAAAAAATCAATGGGCAGGCGCATGCCGCGTGGCAAAGCCGGCTCCAGTAGCTGCAGGGTTCCGTTTAGAAAGGCCATGTCGCGATTGGGCGGGATGATGTAAGTACAGTTGGGCGTAACCGCCATTCCGTCCTCCACCTCAAACACCTGCATGCGGGTGTATCGCTTGATGAGATCGGTCAGGATGCTCTTGTGGTCCGGCGCCAGGTGCTGAACCAGAACAAAGGCCATGCCGGGATCCATATCAGCCGGCATACCGGAAAAAAAAGCCTCGAAGGCTGCCAGCCCTCCGGCCGATGCCCCGATGCCGACAACGGGAAAGACTGGCTCCGCGGGCGATTGCAGCCTTTCCAAACCGGCATCCGGCGCAGCATTTTCATCCGGTTCGGACGAAGCCGGCGCTTGGGGCGCGGCTACCGACGCATCGGGCGGAAACAGGGATTTCCGCTTTACGACGGGTTTCTTTTTTAAGGTCATATCGCTTCTCCTTACGGAATTCCGGAATTTCGGGGATGCCTGCCTGCTTCCTGTGGATGCGCTGCACGAAACGCTTGCATATCATCATTTTCAACGCGCTGATAAATCGGAGATTTTTATATCCGTTACTCATATGGGCCAAGGAACCTTTCCCCATTGAAATGAATCAGATGGGTCGGCGCTTCCGCGATCCAGACCTCCGTTTCCCATGAGATGTCGGTCAGATAGCGTGTCATGTCTGCCCGCGTGGGAAAGGCGGTTACATATACGGCTCCGGCGGTGGATGCGGTGAAAAGTTGTGCCAATTCTTCGCGCCGCTTGGGATTGACAGGTCCATGGCTCGTAACGGCCTCAATGAGGAGAATCCAGTTTTTGGTGGGATAATGGATGACGACATCCGGCATCTTGCCGTGCATGTTTATTTTTACGCCAAGTGCGGCAAGACCCGTTTCGTCGAAATATACCCATTTCTGGCTTGTATCGCCCACATACATGACAATACCACCCGGTGCGAAGCGGGGGGCAAACTTTTCAATAATATCTTTGATAAGCTGATTGTGCTTCCCCGCAGAGAGTTGAATGGATGTGCCTTCTGTTATCGTCACCGGTACCAGGTGCATCTCACGCACCATGGCGTATTTGCTGGCCAGGCCTGCGCGTCCGCTAAGATAGCCCGCCAATTCGCTCTTCCAGGTCTTTGCCTTGAAGTGGTCACGCAATAGCCGCAATGCGTCAGGTTCAATCTGATAGCACCATTTCGGACTGTTAATCGGTCGTTTAGGATTATCCGGATTTTCCACTACCAGTCCCGCTGCTACAAACTGATGCATGGTTTGTCTTCTGAACGATTCTCTTGTGTTTTCGGCATAAGGCTTTCCGTAAATTGAGCGGCAAAAATCAAGAATGGCGCGGATGCCGATTATCGGTGTTTCGGCATCTTTCCACGTTTTGGGCGGCATTAAATTCAGCAGCGCCAGCAGGGTAAGGGCGGAGCGTTCATTCTGCTGAGCATTGGGAAAATCCAATGCCTGGAGGATGGCAAGAGACTCGTTAAGCAGCTTTTGCTGTTTCTTATTCACCAGCTACCTCTCTTCCAACGAGATCGTCTATTTCTTCTTGAGACGGGAGCGTGTCTATCACCTTTAAACCCCATGCTTCAAGCTGCTTACGGAACGGATATCTGAGCATGCGAAGGTCCGTTGCGTTCACCTGTGTGTGGCCGCTGAACTGGCGAAAATAATCATCCACCAGGGTGGAATTGAGAAATACCGATAGCCCCTTCGCCAGTGCAGGCGACAGGCCTTTTTTGCCTTCATGAAACAGATTCAGATGATTTTCAAAACCTATCCGTTCGCCGGGAACACGGCTGGGATCATGGACAGTGGCAACGATCCGTCGCTTCTCTTCCTTGCTCGAAAAGCGGCGCGTCAAGGTGTACCAGCCATTTGGAAAGAGCCATTTTCCTGTTTCCCCTGCATCCGCTATGGCATTTGGCTTACGCATATGCAGGGGCCATCGCACAAAACCATTTTCACAGTGAATCGCGTAAATCAGGGGAAATGTTCCTTCTTCCGGCTCCATGCGCAGATATTCCTTCAGCCTGAAATCAACGACAGGGCCGGTGGAAACTTCGATACCTAACTCGTGTAGCGTACAGGGCAACAATTTTATGCGTCGTTCGATACCAACGGCCCGCTCATCTGGCGTTACGTAAATCACCATGTCCGGGTCATCCGGCTTGACGACCTGGCAGAAATCCGCATGACGAACGGTCATTCCATTGGATAAATCGGCCTGTTCCGTGGAGGAAATGATAACTTGCCTCTGAACAGCGCCCTTTGTGAGATGGAAAATGATATTTTCCTGCAAGACCTCGTCATGGGCAAAAGCCTTGTTTCTGGATTCGAAAATATGAATACGGTCTATGGATGCCGTTTTCAGAATAACTCTTCGGAATAACTTGAAATATGGGCCGTTGCAGAAACTGCGCGGTGTGATGGCGACCAGTTCCCCCCCTGGCTGAAGCATCTTCAAGGCAATCGCTACGAAAGCCGCATAGAGATTGACCGTATCAATGCCGATGGAATGTAGCAGCAACCGGTGTTCACCAGCGCTTTGCATTTTCTTGTAGGGTGGATTTAATATGACATGGGAGAAGTGCGGCTGTTTCCGGCGCAACGTAAACAGCGTTTTCTCGATCATATTCCTGCCCGCCATAACGAAATCTTCTTCGTGAATAACGGACTCAAAGTTGATTCCCGCATCCATGCACGCATCGCCGCAGTGATCCAGCATTTTCCGAAGAAATGGTAACAGGATCGGTTCAATCTCATAAACTGTTGATCTGATGGATTCCGGTCTTTTCCCTTCCTCGCAACAGCGTTTAACAAAAGCCGCCGTCAGTGCCCCAGCGCCTGCACCGGCGTCAAGCAGCTCAATGGCTCCGGAAGTCTCTTTGAACAGGGACGCCATGAACTCGCTTATCGTTGACGGAGTCATGAATTGTCCCATGGCAGACTTCCGTTTCCTGTCCAGT